>CAYXZE010000310.1:0-3634 GCA_964469395.1 uncultured Luteolibacter sp. | reverse complement strand
GCTTTGCTCGGGTCATTGGCTTTTCCATGGGCGCGGCGGACGGATTCCGCCGCTCCCTGAGGGCCGGGCGACTCAGGGGCGCTTGGCTTTCATGAGCAGCACTTCGATTTCATGGATCGAGTAGCCCCACGGGGTTTTCGGCTGGCTCATGACGACGCGCACGTGGCGGGCCTTGGTTGTGGGGAAGCTGGCGGTGGTGCGACCGGGTTTGGCCTCGCCGGTGAAGACGTCTTTCCATTCCTTGGCGTCGCCGGAAACCTGCACGCGGTAGCTTGAGGGCACGGCGTTTTCCCAGTCGATGGCGACGGTGTTGAAGGATGCCGCGCTCTTGAGATCGAGGGTGACGGATTGCTCGGAGCCGGTTCCTCCGGACGACCAGCGGGTGGATGGCTTTTCGTCGGTTAAATTCGCCGGGTTGAGGCCGTGGGCGCTGTCCGAGGCGGTGGCGGTGGCGGCGGCTCCGGCGGCGAGGTTGTCCGGGATGTCGAGTCCGGCGGCGCGGCCGATTTCCTTGGACGAGAGCGCGCGGTTGACGACGCGGAGCTTGCGGATTTTCCCGATGAACGAGTTGCCGGACTTGCTGCCGAGCCATTTCAGCGGGCAGACCATCTGGTTGTTCACCTCGAAGATTTTCTCGCCGTTCAGATAGATGGCGTTGCGACCTTCGGTGCCGACGACGCAGATACTGCTCCATTGGTCGGCGGGCAGGGTTTTGCCGCTGAATTTGCTGACGTCGTGGGAGAGGTAGCCGCTGAAAGGGTCCTTGCCGAGTGGCGCGCCGGCAAGACGCACGGTGCCGATGCCCGCGGTGTTGATGCCGCCGCGGCGCTTGGTGCCGTCCGCGAATTCCGTGACGACCTCAGTGGTGGCGCCGCTGGCGGAACCGGCACAGATTTCCGCAAGTCCGGACGAGAGGATGACTCCGCGGTTGGCTCCGGCGGCGGCGGACGGGCGGGCGTCGAAGGTGAGGGTCCAGGGATATTCCAGATCGGCGCGCTCCTTGTTCGCGAAGGGAAGCGGGATGACGCTGTCCTTGTTGGCGAGGGTTTGCTCGCCGGGGATGTCGAGGACGACGCCGTCTTTTTTCGCGGGAATGCGGTCGAGCACGGTGATGCCGGGGACGGGCAGCGTGAGCGCGGCGCGTTTCACAAACGTGGCGTAATCCGGCGAGCCCTTGGTGCCCCAGAGTTTCTCGGCGAAGGAGTGCAGGCCGGGCAGCGTGAGATCGGCGATTTCCTGCTGCGTGTAGCCGGACGGGCCGTGGTCGCACCAGACGTGGAGCTTGCCGCCCAGCAGATTGGGATCGTCCTTGGCGGGGTTCTTCGCCGCGTCACCGCTGACCATGTAGGGCTCCCAGCCCTGATAGATGCCCTGGCGGCTGATGCCGTAGTATTTGCAGCCGGGGACGATGTAGGTGCGGCCGTGATTGGAGTTGATGATTTTGTGGCCCTTGGCGATCTGCCCCTTGGCGTCGTCGGTTTCCCACATGTCGATGACGACGGTGGGGTCGATTTGTGTGGTGCCCTGCATGTGCTCGAAGCCGGACCAGATGCGGCAGTTCTTGCCGTGCGAGCGGACGTGGGCGTTCATGGTGTTGATGAACTGGCGGAAGCTCTCGTGGAGTTCGGCTTTGCGGGGGCCGCCGACGCGGTATTCGTCGGTGCCGATGTGGATGTCCGGTCCGTCGAAGAGCGGGATCATTTCATCGAGCAGTTTCTTCAGGTTCTCGATGGTCTTCGGTTTGGTGACATCGACATAGTTCGGATAGCCTTCGAGCATCGTGTCCGGCCAGTAGTTGGTGAAGCAGCGGGCGTGGCCGGGCATGTCGAACTCCGGCGTGATGGTGACTCCGTGGAGTTTGGCGAAATCCTGGAGCTCGCGAATGTCTTTCTTGGAGTAGGAGAAATCCTTGGAAGCGAGGCCGGGAAACACATCCGACTGGATGCGGAACGCGGCGTAGGAACCGCCGAATGCCTCGTCGCTGAAATGGACGTGCAGCTCGTTCATTTTATACCAGCCCATCATCCGGATGTAGTCCTTGAGCACCGGCATCGGGAACGGCTTGCGGCCGACATCGAGCATGAGCATGCGGTGGCGGTAGTCCGGCGAGTCGGTGACGACGCCCTTGGGCAGTTGCGGATGGTTTTTGGCGAGCTGGAGCAAGGTGCGGGTGCCATAGTAGAGACCGGCGTGGCTGGCGGAGCGGATCGTGACGCCATCGCCGATTTCCAGAATGTAGCCTTCCGGGCGGGTGGTGTCCGCCTGGTCTTTGGTGAGCAGAATCACGCCGGTGCCCGACTGCGGCTTCACGCCGATTTCCGAAAGCTCGCCGGCCAGTCGCTTGGCGAGCGCCGTGGTGTCCGGATCAGCGGATGCGGATTTGATGGTGGCTCCGCGAATATCCCACCCTCCTTCGGACGGCACCCATGAACGGACTGCGGGAACGACACCCGGAAGCTGGGCGGCGACTTCGGGGGCGGCGCACGCACTGGCAGTGACGAGCGCCATGATGGCGAGGGATCGGCGGATGAACATGGGTGATGTGCGGTTCTGGGATTGTTTTTAATGGATGAAGGCGGCTCGGGATTAGGGCGGCAAGTAAATCCGAAGCGGGCGGCCCTTCTTTCGCTGGGGGGGCTATACGGCAGGGTTTCACGGAATCATACGGCAAGTTTTCACGGAATTTCACTATTCGCTTGTCTTCAAACCAATACGCATTTGATCTGCATCATGCGTCTCTCCCATTCGACTCCCCAAGGCGAAGTGCCCTCGTTCACGGCGATTCCGATGACCAAGACGCGGGCCTTCGTCGCCCGGAACTACGTGGAACCCAGCTTCCGGTTCCTCTGGCACTATCATCCGGAGTGGGAACTCACGTGGACACCGAGCGGCAGCGGGCAGCTTTATGTGGGAAGCTCCATCGAGCCGTTTGAGGCCGGGGATCTGGTGCTGCTTGCGGGAAATCTCCCGCACACCTGGTTTTCCGCTCCCGGCAATGACGAGCCGGTCCGCTGCAGCGTGATCCATTTCCTGCCCCATTTGTGGGGGGGCGAGGTCTGGAAACTGCCCGAAATCCAGGAATTCAGCGCCTTGTGCGACTCCGCGTTGCGCGGCGTGCGCTTCACCGGCCCCGGTGTCTTCGAGGTCGGCAGGAAAATCGAGGAGCTGGCGGCCAGTGACGCTCCCAACTTCCGTTCCTTCGCGGGGCTGATGGAAATTTTCGCCATGCTGCTGGAGCTGCCCGTGGTTTCCTTGAACGCGGGAGCCGAAACCGCGGGCTCCCACACGAATCCCAAGCTCCAGCGGCTTCTCGAATGGATCGAAAAACGTTCCGCCGAGCCGCTGACCCAGAGTGACGTGGCGGCACAGGCGAAAATGTCGCCACCGGCATTCAGCCGGTGGTTCAAGCTGCAAATGGGCTGCGTCTTTCAACGCCACCTGAACGAGCTGCGCGTCGCCCGGGCCTGCTCGTATCTGGTCAAAGGAGACGTCTCAATCACCGACGCGGCGTTCCAGGCCGGTTTCAACAATCTCTCGAATTTCAACCGCCGGTTCCATGAAATCACCGGCCTCACGCCCAAAGACTTCCGCAAACAATTCCGCGGGCGCAAGGAGAAGTAGATCAGGGCGCCTG
>CAYXZE010000309.1:0-3638 GCA_964469395.1 uncultured Luteolibacter sp. | reverse complement strand
CCCTGCCGCTTTTTTTACGCTTGCGACCGGGCCTTCCCGAGAGTGGAGTGATTGCCGATGACCACAGATGGCAAAACGGGATGGAAACTTGGAGCGCTCCTCGCCGGACTGCTGCTCATGACCCTCCCGGCAGCCGCCCAACAGGTGAAAATCAACCTCGCGGACGGATTCGACTTCCCCGTCGGCAAGCCGAATGCCGCAGGCTATTACAAGGCCCGCGGCTTGCGGCTGCGCTCCCCCCAGCACTTCGGCGAAGACTGGAACGGCCGGGCCGGCGGTAATTCCGACCTCGGAGATCCGGTTTACGCCATCGCGGACGGCATCGTCACCTTCGCCTACAACGTCCGCTCCGGCTGGGGCAACGTCGTCCTCACCCGCCACGCCTACCGCGACCCCGCCACCGGCCAGGTGAAATTCTGCGACACCCTGAACGGCCACCTCAACGACATCATGGTCAAAGTCGGCCAAACGATCAAACGCGGCCAACAAATCGGTACCATCGGCAGCAATTTCGGCATGTATCCGGCGCACCTTCATTTCGAGATCCGCCACAACCTCACCATCGGCATGCAGCGCAGCGGCGTGCCTTCCGATCTCGCCAACTGGGCGGATCCCACCGAGTTCATCAACAAATACCGCCGCTTGAACCGCGAATGGCGACCGGCCGCCATGCCAACCGGCACCTATCAGGAATACGCCGGTTTCAAGGGACTCTGAAATGGCCGCGAAACCCCATCGGCGGATCTCCTGGTTCACGGTGCTGCTCCTCATCGCAGCCATCGGCCTCTGGGCCCATGACTTGGCCAGTCCGGCGGCACCCGAAAAATCCCGCCGCCCTGCAGCGGAAAAATCCCGCCCGGTCACCCCGGAAAAAACCGAGCGCTACATGGCATTCCAAAACTGCACCCTGGCGGACGCCGGCCACAACGACGGCGACAGCTTCCTCGTCCGCCTGCCGGACGGACAAAAATTCATCTTCCGGCTCTACTTCGTGGACACTCCGGAAAGCGCCTTCAAAAGCTACCGAAATGGCCAGAACAACCACCAGCGGATCCGCGACCAGGCCGCGGAAATGGGCGATCTCGAACCGGAGCAAATCGTGGAAATCGGGAAAAAAGCCAGGGCATTCACCCTCAATCTGTTAGCCAGCGAACCTTTCGAACTCCACACCCGCTGGGATAGTCCGTTCCGCGACGAGCGGTTCCACGCATTCATCGCCGTGAAACACAACGGCAAAGCCCGTTGGCTGGAAGAATTGCTCATCGAGCGTGGATTCGCGCGGATCAAAACCAAAGCCGCGGATTTACCCGACGGCACACCCGCCACCAAACAACTGGCCCGTCTCCGGGACTTGGAGCGCGCGGCAAAGCGGGCAAAGGCCGGTGCGTGGGGAATGAAATAAACCCTTACCAGGGCGGCAGGCCGAGCATCTCGGGCAGGGCTTCGCGCGGGCGCCAGGTGAGAATCTCCGGATCGCCATTGGTCACCAGCACGGTGTGCTCGAAATGCGCGGAAGGTTTCCTGTCCTCGGTGATGGCGGTCCAGCCGTCATGCAGAATCCTAACCGACGGCACCCCCGCATTGATCATCGGCTCGATGGCGAGGGTCATGCCCGCTTCCAGCGTGGACGACTTGCCATGAGGGCGGAAGTTCGGGATCTGCGGCTCCTCGTGCAGGCGGCGGCCCACACCATGCCCCACGAATTCGCGGACGATCGTGAAACCATGCGGTTTCGCGAACCCCTCGACCGAACCGCAAAGATCGGCAAGCTTTCTGCCTGCCCGCGCGTGTTTGATCGCTTCAAAAAGCGCCTGCTCGGTAACGGCTAACAGTCGCTTCGTTTCCAGCGGAATGTCGCCCGCCGGCACGGTCGTCGCATTGTCGCCGATGAAACCGCTTTTAATGATGCCCACGTCGATCTTCACGATGTCGCCCGGCTGGATCTTGCGCGGTCCGCCGATGCCGTGGACGACTTCCTCGTTGATGGAAATGCAGGTGTGTCCGGGAAATCCGCGGTAGCCGAGAAAGGCGCTCTTGCACTCATGCTCGCGCATCAATTCCGAGGCGAGCCGGTCGATTTCCCCGGTGGTTTTCCCCGGCACGACTTCCCTGGCCAGAGCCTGCAGGATTGTGGAGGCGATGGAGCCGGCCTTGCGCATGAATTCGATTTCACGCGGCGACTTAATGGGAATGCGGGGTCTGCGGGACACGATGTTGAGACAAAAGTTAAAAAATGAGGTATTCAAGCGGAGAACAACCGGAGCAACCGGGCGGCCACTTCATCCTGCGGAGCTGTCGCATCGCAAGGACAAAGAAGATTCAAGTGTCGGTAGTGGTCGATGACCGGCCGGGTCAGATTCACAAACTCGGCGTGGCGGCTGCGGAAATTTTCCTCACCGTCATCGGCGCGGGGACCGGCCGCGCCGGCGCAAACCGGACACTTGTCGCCGGTCGTCAATTCCCGCCGTTGGCCGGACCAGCGGCATTCCGGACACTCCACGCGTTCGCGGATCCGGGTCACGAGCTGGTCAAACGGCACTTCCAGCGAGACGGCGGCGGAGATTTTCAAATCCCGTCCGGCAAGACAGCCATCCAGAAAAAGCGCCTGTGGCAAACTGCGGGGAAATCCATCAAGTACCCAGCCGCCGGTTTGACGGGAGAGCCAGTCCCCGAGGATCGGGCACATCAGCTCATCCGGCAGATACCCGCCGCGGGCGAGAATGGGCTCCGCCTGTTTTCCCAAATCAGTCCCGGCTTCCATCTGCTCCCGGAGCAAGGCACCGGTGCTCAGGTAGCCAAGATTCAAGCCCGCCGCCAGGCACCGCCCCTGAGTGCCCTTGCCGGAAGCCGGCGGGCCTAGCAGGACAATGCGCGGCGGCAGCGCTGCGGCACTCAATGGAGGCTCTTGTAAGTGTAAGCCGTGATGCCGATGACGATCAGCACCGCGATCACCGTCCACAGATAGATGATGGCGGTCTTGGGAGCCGCACCGCTGGTCTGGCTGAGACGGTCGTAGCGGCCCTTGAGTTTGCCTTTGCGGAGGAAACCGTCGTAATGCTTTTGCAGCAACTGGGTTTCCACCTGCCGCATCACGTCGAGCACCACACCGACCATAATCAGCAAGGAGGTGCCGCCGAAGAATTGCAGGACCAGCGAACTCGGCGGAAGGCCGACCATTTTACCCGTGAGCACCGGCAGAACAAAGAGGCCCACCATGAAGATCGCTCCGGCGAAGGTCAGGCGGGTCATCGTGAAGTCGAGGAAATCCGCCGTCGGCTTGCCGGGACGGACGCCCGGGATGTAACCGCCGTTGCGCTTGAGATCTTCAGCGATTTGCGAAGGCTGGAACATCATCGCCACCCAGAAATAGGAGAACAGGAAGATGCCGATGCCGCCGAGGACGTAATACCAAGTGCCGCCACCGACAAGTTCGCCGTAAAGCTTGGTAGCCCATGGCTGCCCCGCGAAGAACCATTGCAGCATCATCGGAGGAAGGGAGAGCACGGCCGAAGCAAAGATGATCGGCATGACCCCGGCGTAGTTGACCTTGAGAGGCAGATACTGCGTTTGGCCGCCGAATTGTTTGCGGCCGACGACGCGCTTGGCGTATTGCACCGCGATCCGGCGCTGGGCCTGGG
>CAYXZE010000308.1:0-3640 GCA_964469395.1 uncultured Luteolibacter sp. | reverse complement strand
TTCGGTCTGTTTTTTTAAAATTAGTGCTAAATTCGTAATATATGGATTTGAATAAGAGACTTAGGTTATATGTAATTTTGATTTTATGTTTTTTTGGACTGTCACCCTCATTTTCACAGGAGATGCAGGTGTACGATCTAAATTATAAAGCGACCTATCTTATGACTTTCCGAAGAGATAGTTTAAGTAAGCTTGAGACTCAACAGCAGGTGTATTTATCTTTTAATGATTCGTTATCTATATTCAGATCTGAAGAAAGATATAGGCGTGATTCGTTAAGATATCAACTCCTGTTCGGAAAGGTTAGGCCTTCAGGGGGTATAATATCCAGATTCGGTCAATCTAAGGAAGATAATATGATTATTAAAGATGGTGATAAAATTACAACATTTGAAAATCTATCGATCGTAAAAGAAAATGATGTTAATTTTTATCACGAGGAATTTAAAACTGATCAAAATTGGCAAATATTAAATGATACGCTGACAATACATGGTTTTTTTTGTCAAAAAGCGACTTTGATCTATGGAAATAGAATATGGGCGGCTTGGTTCACTCATGAAATACCAATCAGTGACGGCCCCTATAGGTTTGCCGGTTTGCCCGGATTAATTATTCGTGTCGAAGATCATAGTAATTCATGGAGATTTGATTTGGAAAGTCTTGTGAAATTCTCCCACAAGATAGTAGTGAATTTTGATCAATCAATTCAGTATAAAAAGATAGATAAGCAAAAATTCTATGAACAAAAAAAATACTTATTGGATAATATAGTTTCTCTTCGAATGTCGTCAACAGTGTCTGATGATGTGGAACTAAGAATTCAAAATTTGAAGAAAACGGTAGCAGATGTCAGAAAGAAAGACAACAACTGGATAGAGCTCTATCCGTAAAAAACATAGTACAGATGCGACAGTTAGTTAGCTTCATGTTACTTTTGTTGACCCACTTCTCACTTGCCCAGACCACTATTTCTGGCAAGCTTTTAGACGAACAGCAGAAGCCGATCTCGAATGTCAGCGTTTCTTATAAGAAGGCTGGCGGTGTTGCTATTTTAGGCTTCGGAAAGAGCCAGGAGGATGGTTCATTCAAACTTGAAATCAAGGTAAACGATGTGGACAGCGTGCAGCTTGATTTCAACCACATGAGCTATGCAAAGCGGTCAGCCATAGTGCTCAATAAGACCGCCCATTACGCCTATGTTTTGCAGAAGGAACCCCGTCAGATCGAAGAGGTCAAAGTGGGTAACCTACCGATCTATAAGCGGAAGGATACCATCAATTACCACGTGGATGCATTCACCTCCAAGCAGGACCGCGTTATCGGAGATATCATCAAAAAGTTGCCAGGTGTAGAGATGCAGGGAGGGAAGATACTCTATCAGGGCAAGGTTATCCGGAAATATATGGTCAACAACCTGGACCTGATGGAGGGCAGGTACGGGATGATTAACAATAACCTTCCAGCCGATGCCGTAAAAAAAGTACAGATCGTGGAGAACGACCAGCCCATCAAGATACTCGATTCACTGGTATCCTCCGATCAGGTGTCGCTCAACCTCGAGCTAAAAAAATTCACCTCTACCGGTACAGGTAAAGTCGGTGTGGGTGCAGTACCCTTTCTGTGGGATGCCAACCTCACCCCGATGACCTTTGGCAAGACGTTTCAAATGCTCAATTCCCTGCAAAGCAACAATACAGGCAATGATGTGGCTAAGGATCTGAAAGCCTTCTACACCGGAGGCGGTTACCTTGCCAACAACGCTGCGGTCAGTGATGGCCCGTCCTATATTTTTCTGCGCAATGTAAGCAGCCCCGGATTTGCCGAGAACAAGTGGCTGGATAACCAGATATTCCTCACCAGTACGAATGTGTTACAGAAACTCAAAAGCGGTCTAGAGCTCAAAGGCAACGCTTCTTATTATAACGACCTGCGCAAGCGTTCGGGATTTACAGCTACCGAAATCTTTACCGCCGACCAGACGATCCTGACCAGCGAAGCTATCGATAACCGGTTCCGGATCAATGTACTCGATGCCGGTGTGCTGTTGGAAAAAAATGAAAAGAAGGTGTATCTCCGCAACAGCCTGAAATACCATAAGCGCTGGAACAGCGATGTCGGCAATCTGTTGTTCAACGAAACCGACCGGATCGTACAGAACAGGAAGTATGAAGACCAGGCCGTTCTGAACGCATTTTCCATGGCCCGTTTTATTGGAAAGCAACTGGTCAATGTTAAATCTACAGTAGAATGGCACCAGACCCCGCAGCGGTTGGCTGTCGTACCCGGCCAGCTTGCCGAGATACTGAACCAGGGCGAACCCTATGAGCAGATGACGCAGTCTGTTCAATACAGGGGGATACGGGCAGATAACGGACTGAGTTTTACACGCAGGATAAAATTATGGACTGTGGCACCGAGCCTGGATATTAACTACGTGAACAGGCTCCTGGAAACGGGGATTGGGATCCGCAACGGTCAAGAAGATGAACAACTGGGAGAAGGATACCGGAACGACCTGCGCACCGGTCAGCTACAGCTCGCCATCGGTTCTCGCTTTTCGTTCGAAAAGGAGAAATGGAAAATAAACCTCAGTACACCTTATTCGTTCTACCTGTACAGCGTAACCCGGCAGGGCATACAATCGCTGTCTAGCGAAAACCGGAATACGTTCAATCCATCCGCAACGGTGAGGTATGCCCTGAATCAATATAATGAACTCTCGGCCAACGGATCCACAGGGAGACAGATCGGTGGGCTGGATAATTTTTATAATGCCTATATCATCGACTCCTATAGAAGTATCCGGCGTTATAATGCCAGGTTGTTGGAAAGTACCTCGGCTGAGGCAGGAGTACATTATAACTATAGGAATACACTCAGGGCCAATTTTGCCAATATGGGTTATACCTATTCACAGGGAAGCCGGGATTATATCTTCCGTAATACGGTAGATTCGCTGGGACAGTCGACCACCGGGATTGAAGACCGAGAAAGCTGGAACAGCAGTCACAGCCTATCGGGCGGTATTGCACGTTTCTTCTCCCCGATAAAGACCGTGGTGAAGCTCAATGCAAATATTGGAATGAGTGCATCTGATTATCTGCTTAATGACGTGATGGCCAGACAAGAATCTAAGCGGTTTGGGGGCACATTGGAAATTATCAACAACCTTTCTTCAGTTGTGTCGGGAGAATACAAGACAACGTATGGGCATAGCAGGAATGAACTGGCAGGCGGGAGAGCAAATACGGTGACGTATAACAACCACTACCTGAACCTATCCATTTATCCGGGAGATAGGCACAGTTTGACGGTCTACAACTCATACTATGGGAATAATGTGTCGGGGCAACGGAACCAATACTTTTTGGATGCGATGTACCGTTACCGCGTCCAAAAATGGCGGACGGATATCGAGCTGTCGGCAACAAATCTATTGGACAACAATCAGTACCTGCAGCAGTTTTCTACCACTTACCAATTGGTGCAGAGCTATTTTGAACTGCGTCCGAGACAGTTTTTGATATCAACACGGTTTAAGTTTTAAGCACTATGATTTATATTTCAGCCCAACCTAATTAAATCTACTTTATCTGGCAACTGGTAATCCGTCGTAGCATCAGATCCATATATTGAA
>CAYXZE010000307.1:0-3653 GCA_964469395.1 uncultured Luteolibacter sp. | reverse complement strand
GGCCGGGCGTCCTCTCGGAGCTTGTGATATTGCCACCTCTGTGGGAAAACGCGAAGAAAATTGGAAATCGATGATGCGTTCCTTGCTAGAGGAATGAATCTCTAATCTCTAATCTCCAATCTCCATTTCCTATTTTTTGCCGAGTTTTTTCACTTCCTCCGCCGTCAGGGCGCGGGTGAAGATCATGGTCTCGTCGATGTCGGCATTGAGGCCTTCGGTGGCGGAGCCGATGGTGGCGAAGGGCATGTCGATGGTTTGGTCGAGGGTGTCGCGCGGTTCCCCGTTTGTATAAAGTTTGGTGGATCCTTTGGAGAAGACGAGGGCGAGGTGGACCCATTCGTTGAGCGGGGCGGTGTAGTTGAACGCCCAGTTCCCCGCGTCGCGCCGGGTGATGCCGACCCGGTGGGTGTCCGGCCATTGCTCCAGCCGGATCGAGGAGGCGGGGCCGTCCAGGATCACGGCGGCGGGCGTGTCTCCTTTGCGCCGCACCCAGGTGGTGAAGGTCCATTCACCACCGGCGGGGTCCGTTTTTCCGGGGAGGGTGATTTGTTTTGTCGGTGTGAGAGCGAGGGCGCGCCCCGTTTTCCCGGGGATGCTTGCGATGCCGGGATCGAGTTTTCCGTTGTTGCCGTTGCCGGAAACATCCACCGCGATCGCGCCGGAGGTTTCGTCGAATTTCCAACGGGCCAGCAGGCCGTTGCCGCTGGTGGATGCGTGCAGCGCGCCCACCTGGCCGGCGGTCAGGATCGAGTGATAGATGCGGACATCGTCGAGATCGCCGCTGAAATTCTCGTGGTTGGAGGGGGTGCCTCCAAGGAACAATGTTCCGGGATTCATGTCGGGTGCCGTGGCGGTGGTCTGCGCGACGAAGACGCCGTTTTTGTAGGCTTTCACTCCGTCCGGCCGATCCCCGTTTACGGTCACCACGATGTGTTGCCATTCGCCGGCCTTGAGGCCAACGCCGCCGATAGCGTAATCATCCACGCCGGGGCGGGTATAGATGAGTTCGGTGCCGGACATTTTGATCTGATAGGAATTTCCCTTGGCGATGAGGATTTGAACTCCATCGGTGCCCGTGGGTTTGACCCATGCGGCGAAGGACATGGCCGCGGCGGAGGGAACCTCGCCGCAGTCCACTTTCGCACCCGGTTTGGCGAAGCGGACCGCGCCTTGAACAAGCCCCCGGCTGCGGCTCGCGCCAAGAAATTTACCGTCATGTTTGTTGCCCGAGGAATCAACGGCCTTGTCGCCTGCGGCTTCGTCGAATTTCCACTCCGCAATCGCGCCAGTGGGAACGGCAGGCACGGTGATGGCGAGCTTCGCGGAGGTTTTGTGTCCGCTGCGACCGGTGATTTCCAAGGTGGCGGTGGAGGCACCGGCATCGGACACGGTGGGCGTGCCGGTGAGAAATCCTTCGGTATCTGCGGCGAGCCATTTGGGACCATGGATCACGCGGAAGGTGAGCGGCTCGTCACCACCGCTCCAGATGTCGCTCCAGACCGTGCGGTTGAGGGATTTTCCGGCAAAGGCGGTGATGGCAATGGTGTCGTTGAGGAAGCGCGGGCCGCCCGACCCGGCTTGGGCGATGAGGGCCCGCACTTCCGTGACATCCAGCGCCCTGGTGTAGATTCGCACATCGTCGTAGTGGAATTTATCGCGGCTGAACGCGCCGAGCGCGAGCGGCGCGCGCCCGTTGAAGATGTATCCGTTAGATGCGAATGCGTCATCCTTCGCCGCCACCACCTTGCCATCGACGAGGATGCGGATCTGCTTCGCCGCGCGATCGAAAACGGCCGCGATGTGATACCATTTTCCGGGAGTCAGCTTGTAAGGCGTGCTGAATTCCTGGATCTCCGTCGCGCCGTCGAAAATGCGGTAGTGCATGCCGATGGTTCCGTCCATGGCATACAGGTCCCAGCCTACGCGGGTTTCCGGGTGCCACCAGCGCGAGGCAATGTAAGCCATGTCGAAACCGCCCGGGTAGGCGCGGCCGTCGTAGTCGTCACAGCGGAACCAAGTGGCGAAGGTGTAGTCGCCGTCCATGATGTCGTAGGCGGCGCTGTTGCGGTTGTAGTCGTGCTCGAAGGGAGTGGCCAGCCGGCTCGGATTCAAGGGAGCCGGCATGAGGCAGGCCGAGCCGAGGAGGATGCCGCTCCAATTACCGTCCTCGATGTCGTCGTCATTCGGGAAACCGCTCGCGCGGATGCCATGGCCGAGAGGGGAGGGCACCCGGTCGGTGGCGAAGTTCGCGCCGTTGAGATCGCCGGGGACGCCGCCCGGCGCGGTGTTCTCGATCGAGGTGCCGGAGGTTTGCTCCATCGGGTAACACACCACGAGGTCACCGCTGCCGACTTCGATGTGGACGACCTCGCGCGTCTTCAGTTTCATCGGCGAATCGTCCTGCACGGTGTAAATCAGCATGTCCTTGCCCACATATCCGGCCGGCGGAGTGTAGTGCAGTTTGTCGCCGGCGAGTTTCACGACACCGCCGGGCACGGTGCGTTTCGTGAAGTCGCAGATCGAAAGACTGTCGCCATTGCCGTCGTGATCGTTCGCCATCACATCGATGACGACGGCGGTGTCGCGCGGCGTGCGCACGGCGTCCACATGCGTGTGGGGTGGGATGGGGTCCGTGAATGGCGCGGCCACGGGAAGCTTGCCCTGATCGATGGCTTCCTTCCGCTTCTTCGTCATCGTCTCCACCGTCATCGGGCCGATGGATGGCTTGTTGCCGCCCATGGTGTCACACTGGTAAGCCAAATGGTAGGCGGTCCAATTGTGCGTGTTTTCATGATACAACGCGCCGACGGAGAAGCTCGGCTGGTCCTTGCCGATGGCGTTGCCGTTGGCGACTCCGCCCTCCGATCCCCAAACTCCGTCCCAACGACTCCCGAACAAAGGCGCCTTCAGCCAATGTCCCGGCAGGTCGCCCAGCGAGATGGACGCGGGGCCGCCCGCGACGAGGGGTTCCGTGCGAATCACGATGGTGGGAACGACCACGCGCACATGCATGTCGCGGAGCATCATCATTTCATAAACCAAAACGTCGGCTTCATATTCGGCGAGGGTCGAATCAATGTTTTTGCCCCGAAGCCCGTAGGCTTCCGCCGAGAGGTCGAGGGCGAGTTCGTATTCGACGATGTCGCCGTAAGGCACCCCGTTCGGAGCCTTTCCGGTCGGCACTTTGGGGCCGATGTCAGGGATTCTCGGAGTGCCGTTGCGCGGCTTGCCGACCGGTTGGGACGGCATGGGTGCCGCCTGCGTATCGGGCTTTTCTAACTGCGATGAAACATCCGTGCCCTCCAGAACCCATCGGAAATTGTGCCCCCATTCCATGTCGATGCAGCAGGCCTTCAGTTTGTTGTCGCCGCCGATGGCAGCGATGACGATGGCGTTCGGGTTCTCCGTGATGGTTCCGCGGTAGGTGCGGACTTCGGGTGTGATCGGCACATAGCCTTTCGCGGCGCTCCACAGATAGATCACGCTGTCGGAAGTGCGTGCGGTGCGCTTGTGCAGGTTCAGAGTCTGCGGTCCGTCGGAGGTGGTGACTGTCAGCTTGAGATCGTCCGGGAGCGCGGCGGCTGATGGGGCGAAGATGCAGGCCATGGCCGCCATGGCGAGAAGCAGGATGAAATGAGGCGCACGGAAAGGGG
>CAYXZE010000306.1:0-3666 GCA_964469395.1 uncultured Luteolibacter sp. | reverse complement strand
ACCGAGCAAGGCGCTTTCCATTGACCTCCCATGGACGGGGCGATCGGATATCGCCGCTCTGAAACCTGCCAAGCCAGTGCTGCGGAGAATCGCCGCTTGAGTTTTCGCCGATCGGCAGACAGCCTCCCGTCGCTTCCATGAAACTCCACATCCCGCTCGTCGCCTTTTCGCTCGTTGCCAGCTTGTCCGCCGCTGAAGTGCCCAAGATCTTTGCCGGGCTCTTCGAGCAGGACATTCCGGTCAAGGGCCAGATCGGCATGGTGATGCCGCCCAAGGAAATCGAATCCTACGTGGCCAAGGTCGAGAAGGCCGCGCGCAGCGATCCCAAATGGTTCCGCGAATTTTCCAGCGCGGCCAAACCCGGCCAGCCGCTGCCTTACGACAAGAAGCTCGGCCTCACCGAGGCCGAATACACCGAGTATCTCGCCCTCTGGAACAAGCGCGAGTTCAAGCCCGTGGAGGAAGTCATGCTGATGCTCCGCCAAAGCATGGGTGACACTTGGTCCCTCACTTCCACGGGGGGCGCCAGCACCTTTTCCACCCTCCGCTATTCCTCCAAGACGGACGTTTTCCGCTCCCCGAATGGCGAGCTGAAACGCATCGACGACATCAAGGCGGACGCCAGCAGCATTCTCGGCGAGTGGAGCGGCATGGAATGGAAATTCGAGGAGGAAACCGGCCTCGGCAAGACCAAGGAAAACTTCGCCCTCGGCCGTTTCGCCGACAAGAAATACGGCATCATCATCTATCGCGCGCAGGAACTGTCCACCGAAGGCACCCGCCTGCTCGACAAGAGCCTGGTAGTCCGCTTCCCCCTGGGCAAAGTCAGCCAGACCAAGGCAAAGCCCGCGGCGAATCCGGCCAAAAGGTAAACATGGATCCCGCAGCCCCCATTGGCGCATGAGAATCATCGCCGGAACCGCCGGACGCATCGCCATCAAGGTCCCATCGGCCGTGGCCCGGCCCACCACCGACTTCGTCCGCCAGGCGATTTTCTCCATCCTCGGCGAGAAGGTGGAAAACGCCCGCGCGCTCGACCTTTTCGCCGGCTCCGGCGCGCTCGGACTGGAAGCGCTCAGCCGCGGAGCCAAGTGCTGCACCTTCATCGATGAGCACCGGCAGGCCGTGAACATCATCGGCGAAAACCTCGCCAAAGCCCGCCTCACAGGAGGTCACGCCGTCAAGTCCGAGGTCGTCTCCCACCTCAAGCGCGACGCCGGGACCTACGATCTCATCTTCGCCGATCCGCCTTATTGGAAATACCACGGCGACAAGGACCACGTGACCGAGCTTCTGAAAAGCGGCCTGATCCCGCCGCGCCTGGCTGCGGATGGCTGGTTCATCGTGGAAATCTCCTCCCACCAGGCCTCGCCGGCCGCGGACGACTTCTCACTCGTCGCCCGCCGCGAATATGGCAGCAGCGCGATCCTGATCTACCAGGCATCCAAATGAGGGATTTCTAAGATTGCCACCGCCATCCCCCTTCGCATAATCTTGCCCACGATATTCTTTCCATGTGGAAACTCCTAAACGATCACTGGCGGGACCCGATTGAGATCCTGCTTCTCGCCACCTGCATTTACCAAATCTACCGGGCTTTCCGCGCCACCCGTGGCGCTCAAATCCTGATCGGTCTGGGAACGATTCTGGTGGTGCTCACATTCGTTTCCACGATATTCAAATTCCAGGTAATCAGTTGGATCATCAAGGGGGCCACCACCATCCTGACCATCGCCCTGATCGTCATCTTCCAGCCCGAGTTGCGCAACGGACTCGCCCGTCTCGGCAGCAACCGGTTGTTCTCCTTTTCCAACAAGCGACGCCTCGACTTTCTCGAACGCTTCGCCGATGCGGTCATCAACCTCTCCAAAAAACGGATTGGCGCGCTCTTCGCCATCCAGCGCGGCATCAGCCTCAAGGATTTTCTCGACAGCGGCGTGCTGCTAGACGCGCAGTTTTCCCCGGAACTGGCCATGACCGTGTTTCACCCGAAAGCCCCGCTGCACGACGGCGGCATGATCATCGCGGACGACCGCGTGGCCGGAGCCGCCTGCGTGTTTCCCGTGACGGATCGCCAGATGCAGGATCGCTCGACCGGCCTGCGCCACCGCGCCGCGATCGGCCTCACGGAACGCACGGACGCCATCGCCGTAGCCGTCAGCGAGGAAACCGGCGGCATTTCCATCTGTGAAAACGGCGTGCTCCACCGCAATCTAACCGAAAAACAATTCCGGGAAATGATCGCGGAAATCTTCTTTGACGGAAAACCCTCTCATGAAACTGAAAATGCCGCACAATTGGATCGCAAAGATCCTGTCACTTCTTCTGGCGATAGTGATCTGGTTTCTGATTAAGGAGCACCTGGCAACGGGTGAGGGCCCGTTTTCCAAACCACCGAAAGCGATTGTGATTCCCGAGGGACGCCGTTGAAAAGCGCCTGAGTTCAAGCTTCAGCTTGTCTTATTGAAGAGCACGATCAATCGCGAACTCCGGTCAACGACTTGGCGGCAAAAGCTCTAACGGGCTCAATTCCCCCGCCGCTTGCGCACGCCTTCCGCCAGACAGTCGAGCGTTTCCACCGTATCCTCCCAGCCGATGCAGGCATCCGTCACCGACTGGCCGCGTGTCAGGGTGCTCAAATCCTTGGCGAGCTTTTGATTTCCCTCCACGAGGTTGGACTCGATCATCACCGAGGTGATCACCTTGGAACCCGCCGCGATCTGATGGGCGATGCTGCGGGCGACCATCGGCTGGTTGCGATAGTCCTTCATCGAGTTGCCGTGCGAGCAGTCGATCATCACCGACTCCGTCAGGTTCTGCTCGCGCAGCATCGCGGCCGCGGCATCGACATCGGCCTTTTCATAGTTCGGCCCGGCCTTGCCGCCGCGCAGGATGAGATGGCAGGACTCGTTGCCGGCGGTCGAGACGATCGCCGATACGCCCTGCTTGGTCACCGAGAGAAAATGGTGTGGCCGCGATGCCGACTGGATCGCGTCGAGCGCGATCTGGATCGAGCCGCCGGTGCCGTTTTTGAAACCCACCGGCATCGAAAGACCCGATGCGAGTTCGCGGTGAATCTGCGATTCCGTGGTCCGCGCGCCGATGGCCCCCCACGCGATGAGATCCGCGATGTATTGAGGGGAAATCGTGTCGAGAAACTCCGTCCCGGCGGGCACGCCCATGTTCGCCAGATCGAGCAACAGCCCGCGCGCGATGCGGAGTCCCTGATTGATGTCGAACGAGTCGTCGAGCTTCGGATCGTTGATCAGCCCCTTCCAGCCAACCGTCGTCCGCGGTTTTTCGAAATAGACGCGCATCATCACGAAAATGTCCTTTTCCACCCGCTTGGCCTCCTCCTTGAGCTTCGCCCCGTATTCCAGAGCCGCTTCCGGATCATGGATCGAGCACGGGCCGACGATCGCCAGCAAACGGTCGTCCTCGCCCCGCAAAATCGCATCCGCCTGGGCGCGGGCGCTGGCCACCAGTTCGGAAGCCGGCTCGGTGAGTGGAAGATAATAGGCCAGCACCGCCGGGGAAATCAGCGGGTTCAGGCCGGTAATACGGAGGTCGTCAGTGCGGTGGCGCGTCACGCGCGGATGCTGGTCGGCGAACGGGTAACTAGGCAAGGCACAAGTTGAGTGCATCACCGCCTTTCTGCCGGAAGAC
>CAYXZE010000305.1:0-3671 GCA_964469395.1 uncultured Luteolibacter sp. | reverse complement strand
GGCTGGATGGAATACCGCGAAACCCTCGGTTGTGACGATTTGGTCACAAAAGGTCCTTGCCCACGTAGCTGCCGGGGGCGGTGGTGCGGGCGATGCCGATTTTTACTCCAGCTTCGAGGGAGGTGTTTACTCCGGTGCGGACGCCGTCGCCCAGGATGGCTCCAAGTTTGAGGCGGCCGGTGTTCACCGGTTTTCCCTGGATCATGGAAACGTGGTGGCGTCCGTCGTGGCGGTGGTTTTCCGTGCAGGTGCCGGCTCCGAGTGTCACGTGGGTTCCGATGATCGAGTCGCCGACGTAACATTGGCGGGAAATGCAGGTGTTGTTGTAAATGATCGAGTTTTTCACTTCCGCGCCGTTACCGACGTAGCAATTCGCGCCGATGCTTGTCGCGCCGCGGATGTAGGCGTTCGGCCCGATCTGGCTGTTCGGCCCGATGACGACGGGGCCTTCGATGACGGTGCCGGGAAGGATGCGCGAGCCGTTGGCGAGGCGGATGCAGCCGGTCAGGGTGGCCAGCGGGCTGACCTCGCCGTGCAGTGAGGTTTCATCCATCAGGGCGAGGACTTCTTCATTCATCCGCAGCAGGTCCCAGGGGTAAACTACCGGGAAGCAGTTCGCGTTGGTGACGATCTTGTCCAGGCAGTCGGCGGGCTTGTCCGAGCCTTTCCAGGCGAGGATGTTGCCATCGCCATCCAGCAGGCAGGCGGAATTGGGATTCCGGCCGAGGAGCAGGAGCGCGCCGAGTTCGATCCAGTTATCCAGCGGGATGCGGAGGGTTCTCGAAGTGGCTTCCTTGTGCGGCACCAACTGGAAACCGGCCCGCTCGAGCTCTGCGGAGAGTAATTTCCGCATGGGCAGGTTGGCAATGAGGCAGGCGCCCAGCTCCCGATTGGAAGTGATTGGCGCACAAAGAGCGGGATTTCTCGGGGGTAGAAGAGTCGCCTGCATGGGTTGATGGAAGTCGATCACGAACCCGCAGGAGATACACGAAAAAATCTGTGAATTTTAAGAATTCGACCGCCTGCGGTGTGGCTACAAAGTATTGCACGAGTGCCGTGCGTTTGCATGGAAAATATTTACCCGGGGTGCCGGGCGTGCCACTCGGCATACACCTTCGGCGAGATTTCAGACGGTTTGATTTCCGAGCGTCCGCCCCAGAAGACGTTGGTGTAGGAAACGGGAATGCCGACCGCGGCGAGATGCTTGTCGATCGCGGCCTTGTGTTCGAGCACCCGCGCCTTTTCCGTGCCGTGCATCACGCCCATGATGTTGACGTTGCCGAACTGCGGCCCGCCCTCGCGCCAATACGCGTGGGTCATGCAGAAGTGGCGGCCGACCTCGCCGCCGGCCTCCGCCTCGCGGCCCTTCGGCACCGCCCAGTGGAACAACCCGTTGAAACGGGTGACCCGCTCGCCGGTGGCGGACGGTTTGACGTGTTCGAGAAATGTGGAAAACCGGCCGATCACTTTTTTCGAGTTCAGTGTCTCGGCGACCTCGCAAAAACGCTCCAGCGAGACACCGGCGATGGCCGCGCGTTTGTCCCAGGGGTTCGCGCAGATTTCATCCGCCGCGAGTTCTTCCTTCAACGCGAGCAGCACTTCCCATTCCTCGGCGGTCAGATCGACGGCGGTGGTGGTCATCATCGTCGCGGGCACATCGGCCTTTTCGCCGGGATCGAGGACTTTGCGGCGGACGTGGCCCACGCCGAGCGCGAACACGCCGTTGGCCGGCATGAGCAGATACTCCGTCGCGCCCGTGAGTTTCAGCAGCTTGGTGGCGTGGAAATCCAGCGATTCGCCGACCGGCACCTTGAGCGTCGTCCACAGCCGGTAGCCCGAGCCCGAGACCTCGGTGTCCGTCGAGCGGATCACCACGTGGCCGGAAAACGGGTCTTCCTTGGACATGAAATCAAACGTCGCGGTGAGTTTTTCCTCCGGCACCTTCCACGCGACCAGCGCTCCGTGCGCGAGCTTCGTGGAAAGCAGCGTCTGCCGCACCCGGCGGACCACTCCGGCTTCGAGCATCGCGCGGATCCGCTCGATCACCGTGTCGAACGGCACGCCGGATTTTTCCGCGATCAATTGGAACGGCTGCCGCTGGAATCCGGCGATCAAATCTTCGGAAATCGCCAGGATCGACGCGTTGACGGGATCGGTGTGCTCGACGGGGATGGTGGAACTCATGAGTGGATTGATAGTGGGAAAAGGGGCTGGCTGCTGCGTGAATCCCGCTGGATTCTCCGCGAATTATGCGGAAGTTGCGGCGGCGAGTTCCTTGAGATAGTCCAATGCGGACTCGCGGGCAAGGATTCGTCCTTCAAGCTGCTCGGTTTGCACCGCCTCCAGGATTTCCTTGAAACGGGGCCCCGGCTTGAGGCCGAGCCGGATCAAGTCCCGCCCCGTCACCAGCGGCGGCGGGATCAGCGGTTCCGCGGCGAACTCCGCCGCCTTGGCCTGTAAAAACTCATAATTGTCCGTGAACCCGTTCGAGGACCCGCAATCCACCCGGTGCAGCTCCATTTCCTGCGGAAACGTCGGCTCGGCCATGAAACGTTTCAGCTTGGCCGTGCGCATCTGCTTCACGTTCATGAACTGCATGTGCCGCGCCACCATCGGCACCACCGCGGCGATCACGTCGTTCGGGTAGCGCAGGCGGCGCAGAATCACGTCCGCCATTTCCGCGCCCATCGCGTCGTGGCCGTTGAAGCGGATCCGGTCGCCGAAGGTCTGGCACGGCGGCTTGGCGATGTCGTGCAGCAGCACCGCCAGGCACAACTCCAGCGGCGCGTCCGCCTCCAGCATTTCCAGCATGATGCAGGTGTGCGTGTAAACATCGCCCTCCGGATGCCATTCCGGCGGTTGCTCGCAGCCGATGGTTTTTAAAAACTCCGGCACCACGCGCTCCATCAGCCCGGTATCGGCTAACAGCTCCACCCCCGCGCGGCGGCGTGGCGAAGTCAGGATTTTTGAAAACTCATCGCGCACCCGCTCCGGGGAAATCCGCTCCAGCAGCGGAGCGTGCTCGCGGATCGCCGCCAGCGTCACCGGCTCGATCTCAAACCCCAGCACCGTCGCAAACCGCACCGCCCGCAGCAACCGCAAGCCATCTTCCTGGAATCGTGCCGCCGGCTCGCCGATCGCCCGCAGCACCCCGGCCCGCAGATCCGCCACGCCGCCCACGAAGTCGATCACCTCGCCGCTCTCCGGCCGCTCGAACAGCCCGTTCACCGTGAAATCCCGCCGTTGCGCGTCCTCCTCCGGCGTCGCGAACGCCACCGTATCCGGCCGCCGGCCGTCCTTGTAGCTGCCGTCCGTGCGGAACGTCGCGATTTCCACATGCTGTCCGCGCAGTTTCGCGATCACCACGCCGAAGTGCGCGCCCACCTCGTTCGCCCCGGGGAAAAGTTTCACCACCTCCTCCGGCCGCGCCGAGGTCGCGATGTCGAAATCCTTCGGCTCCCGTCCTAACAGCCGGTCCCGCACGCACCCGCCGGCGAACAACGCCTCATGGCCCGCCGCTTTCAAACGACGGGCAAGTTCCAAGGCGGCATCACGGGCGGGCATGTCCGGATCATTGCCCCCGTCCGGCGGCGTTTCAAGGTGGAAGCGCATCCCGGAAGCGAACCGGAAACCGGCGGTTCGGAGATCGTGACGGCATTCGCGGGATTTTG
>CAYXZE010000304.1:0-3678 GCA_964469395.1 uncultured Luteolibacter sp. | reverse complement strand
AGCGAGTGGACGTTGAAATGGTCCTTGATGAGCTGGGAGGCGTGCTCGGGGAGGAATGTGTAGCCTTCGTAAATCAGGCAGTTCGTGAGTTTTCCAAACTCGGCGGCCTGGTGGTCCGGGATGAGCAGCTCGGAGGGGGAAATGCGGGCGAGTTCGTCCTCTAGCTGCCCGGCATCGGCATACTCGGCGATGGTGAATTCGCCGGTGGTGTGGTCGATGCAGGCGAGTCCGGCGAATTTTCCGTGGCGGCAAACGGCGGCGAGGTAGTTCGGGCGCTGGTCGTCGAGGAGGGCGTCGTCGTCGATGGAACCGGGTGTGAGGATGCGGGCGATTTCGCGCGAGACGAGTTTCCCGGCGACGGGCTCGGACGTCTGCTCGGCGATGGCCACGCGTTTTCCGGCCTTGAGCAGGCGGGCGATGTAACCTTGCGCCGAATGGAAAGGCACGCCGCACATCGGGGTGCCGCCACGCTTGGTGAGGGCCACGTTCATGATCGGCGAGGCGGTTTTCGCGTCCTCGAAGAACATTTCATAAAAGTCCCCAAGCCGGTAAAACAGGATGATGTCGGCGGGTAAGGAACGCCGCATGGCCTGGTATTGGGCCATCATCGGCGTGAGTGCGGGCTCGGACATGGCGGGAGACTGAGGGGGGGGATTGGAAGAATCAAGGAGGGAGGATTTGGAAAAAAGATTCGACAAAAGCGATTTCATGCCATACCGAGTATGGCATGAAGATGACAATGCATATCGATGAAACTCTGCTGGACAGGGTGATGGAAGCTTATGGCTACGCGAGCAAGACCGAGGCCGTGGAAATGGCCTTGCGCGAGCTGGATCGGAAGACGCGTTTTCGCGAGTTGGGGATTCGTGGAATGGAAATGACGCCCGATGAATTGGGGGATGCCGTGGATCCGAATTACGATTTAATGGCATCAAGAGTTGCCGAAACCCCTTCAAAGTATGGCAAGTGACATCCTGATCGACAGCAACGTTTACATGGACCTCCTGAAAGCGAGGAAAGATGTGCTTTCCACGCTTTACCGCTGGATGGAGTTCCGGGGCGGTGATCTTGTGATTTGCGGAATGATTCGGCTGGAAGTGCTTCGCGGGTTAAAATCATTGAAGGCATTTCAAAGCATTTCCTCGCTGATGGATGTGATGATCAACGTTCCGAGCGACAATCGGTTATGGAGTGATGCCACAGAACTTGCCTGGACCTTGGATCGGAAGGGCATTGTTCTCCCGGGAGCGGATCTCGTCATCGCAGCCAGCGCGCTGCGATTGGATGCCGCCGTGATGACCTCGGACGGTCATTTCTCACGGATCGACGGTTTGCGCGTGATCGCTCCGCCGCCGGAGTGGTTTTCATGAAAAAAGCGGACTCCGGTGAGGGAGCCCGCTTTTGGGTCAAGGCTGGGATCAGCGAACGCGCTCCAGCAACCAGGCCAGCAGCCCGCTGATCGGCAGGCGCTCCTGCTCCATGGAGTCGCGGTGGCGCACGGTGACGGTGCCTTTCAGCTCGTCGCCTTGCTCGCCGAGTGTTTCGAAATCGACGGTCACGCAGAATGGCGTGCCGATTTCGTCCTGGCGGCGGTAGCGGCGGCCGAGTGCGCCGCCGTCGTCGTAGAAGACGGTCATCCACGGCTGGAGGGTTTTCTGGATCTCGCGGCACAGGCGGACCTGTTCCTCGTTTTTCTTCAGCAGCGGGAAAATGCCGACCTTGATCGGTGCCATGCGCGGGACGAAGCGCAGCACGGTGCGGACGTCTTCCTTGCCCTTGTCATCGGTGAGTGTTTCCTCGTCGAACGCCTCGCAAATGAGCGCCAGCACCGTGCGGTCGCATCCGGCGGACGGCTCGACGACGTGCGGCAGGAATTTTTCCTTGGTCTCCTCATCGAAGTAAACGAGCGACTTTCCAGCACCTTTTTCGTGCACGCCGAGGTCGTAGTCGGTGCGATACGCCACACCTTCCAGCTCCTGGATGCCGAACGGGAATTCGTATTCGATGTCGTAGGTTTTCTTCGAGTAGAACGCGCGCTCGCCGTCCGGGATGTCGAGGATGTGCAGTTTCTCGCGCGGGATGCCGATCTCGCCATAGAACTTGAGGCGCTCCTCAAGCCATTCGTCGGTGAGGCGCAGGCCGTCGTCCGGATGGCAGAAATACTCGACTTCCATTTGCTCGAACTCGCGCGAGCGGAAGGTGAAATTCCGCGGGTTGATCTCGTTGCGGAACGACTTGCCGCACTGCGCGATGCCGAAGGGCAGCTTCACGCGGTTGGAATCGAGCACGTTCTTGTATTGCACGAAAATCGACTGTGCGGTTTCCGGGCGGAGGTAGGCGATGCCGTCACCAGTTGCGCCCATGTTGGTTTTAAACATAAGCTCGAATTGCTTCGGCTCGGAAAGCACGCCACCACAATGTGGACACGGATTTTGAAGTCCCGTCTGAGCGGGTTGTTCCGTGGCCATCAGTTGGTAAAAATGCCATGGTTCCATGGATTGTCCGAGACGCTCCGATTCTTCGATGAAAAAGCTGAGCGTGACATCCGGATTCCGAACCAAGGCCAAGCCTGGAGATAGTTTCTTTCCGTATTTGTTCGCCCATCGTTTGAGTTGTTCGCCATTTACGGAAGCTCCCGTGATATGACCGTCTGTCGTCACGGTCATGGCTCCGGCGAGGGACTGGGCCCACTCTGACTCCGCCATCATGCTCTGCAACTGGTCAAAACGGATGTGCTTCTTGCAATGTTTGCAGGTGGACATTGGATCACTGAATCCACCGACGTGACCGGAGGAAACGAGCACCTGCTCCATCGTCAGAATCGCGCCGTCCATGCCGAGCACGTCGTCGCGCTCCTGCACGGTTTTGCGCCACCAATAGTCCTTGAGGTTGCGCTTCAGTTCCGCGCCGAGCGGGCCGTAGTCCCAGCAGCCGTTGAGGCCGCCGTAAATTTCTCCCGCCTGGAAAATGAAGCCGCGGCGTTTGCACAGCGACACGATTTTTTCCATGCGGGCGGGATCGGTGACATCTTTGTTGGCCATGAATTTGAAAGGTTGGGGCGCGAAGGGAAGCAGGCGCGGCGGCGGGCGGCAAGGCGGGATTGCGTTCTCCGGCGGGATGGCGAAAATGTCCGCCATGACCCGCTGCCCGTGGCTTCCGCTCCAACATCCCCTTTACGTGGACTATCACGACCGCGAGTGGGGCGTCCCCTCGCGCGATCCCCGCTATCTGTTCGAGTGCATCTGTCTGGAAGGCGCGCAGGCCGGGCTCTCCTGGTGGACCGTCCTCCAAAAACGCGAACGCTACCGCCAGGTTTTTCACGATTTTCATCCGGAAAAAGTCGCCGCGATGACCGATGCCGAGCTGGAAAACCTGCTGTCCGACCCCGGCATTATCCGCCATCGCGGGAAAATCCTCTCCGTCCGCCAAAATGCCCGGGCATGGCTGGAGCTGGACGATCCGGTCGAGTGGTTGTGGAGCTTCGTCGGAGGCAAGCCGCTCGTGAATCACTTCAAGACGGTGGCGGATTTTCCTTCCCGTTCGCCGGAGTCCGACGCTCTCTCGAAAGCCCTGAAAAAAGCCGGGTTCAACTTCGTCGGCAGCACCACGATGTATGCGCTGATGCAGGCGGTGGGGATGGTGAACGACCACACGGTCGATTGTTTTCGGAAAAAGGCG
>CAYXZE010000303.1:0-3679 GCA_964469395.1 uncultured Luteolibacter sp. | reverse complement strand
GCTGGTTTTCGAAACGGCTGATGGTGGGCTGGCTGGCGAGTGGCGCGGCGGCGGCGAATTTCGTGATGTAGTCGCGGGTTTGCGGGGCCTGCATGAGGAGGATGAGGCCAGCGTCGGAGGTGAGGCGGGGTTCGTCGAAGGTGACGCGCAATTCCCGGCGATTCGGGGCTTGGAAAAGGAGCAGCCCGTGAAAATTGCCCGTTGCCAGCGCTGCGGCGGCGTTCAAGAATCCCGCCGCCCATGGCCGAACCCATCCCCGCCGTTGAAATCACGAATCTGAAGAAGGACTTCCAGACGTCGTTCCGCAAACAGATGCTGCGGGCGGTGGACGGGGTCTCGATCAAAATCATGCCGGGCGAGGTCTATGGCTTGATCGGCCCGAACGGCTCGGGGAAATCGACGACGATGAAGGCGCTGCTCGGGCTGGTGGCTCCGACGTCCGGGACCTGCGCGATTTTCGGCAAGGACTCGCTCAAGGTGGACTCGCGCAACGACGTGGGTTTCCTGCCGGAAAATCCTTATTTTTACAAACACCTGAGCGGTGCGGAGACCCTGCAGTTTTACGGCAGGCTGTGCGGATTGAAGGGGAAATCGCTGGAAAACCGGGTGTCCGAGCTGCTCGCGCTGGTGGATCTGGAAGACGCGCGCGACCGGCGGCTGGGCGGCTACTCGAAGGGGATGCTGCAACGGATCGGCCTGGCGCAGGCGCTGGTGCAGGAACCGCGGCTGGTGATTCTGGACGAGCCGACGGCGGGCGTGGACCCGATCGGTTCGCGGCAGATCCGCGACCTGATCCTGAAGCTGAAGGAGCGCGGAATCACGGTGTTTCTGTGCTCGCACTTGCTGGAACAGGTGCAGGAGGTTTGCGACACCGTCGGGATTATTTTCAAGGGCAAGCTGGTGAAGGAGGGACGGCTGGACGATCTGATCGCCATCGAGGACCAGACGGAAATCATCCTGCAGGACGCCGGCCCGGAGCTGATTTCCCAAATCACCGCGCTGGTCGGCCAGTCCGCGGAAGCCTCGCTGGTGCGCACGGGCAAGCCGCGCACCACGCTGGAACGCCTTTTCCTCCGCGAAACAAACCGGGGAGACGAATCATGACGCACACGACCGAAAAAATTTCCCGCGGCTCGCACCTCGGCCGGATTCTGGTGATCGCCCGGCACGCCTTCACGCAATTGGTGCGGATGAAGGTGTTCTACTTTCTCGCGGTGTTCGCGGTGATCGCGATCGCCAGCAATTTCTTCAACCTGCCACAGCACGAAGTCCCGGAAACGGTGGGTGTCAACGTGCTGCACTCCATCAAGAGCTGGTCGCTGGGGACGATGACGTTGTTTTCGGTGGTGTTGTCGATCGTGGCGACGGCCTTGCTGCTGCCCAAGGACGTCGAGGACCGGACGCTTTACACGATCCTGGCGAAGCCGGTGCCGCGGATCGACTATCTGGCGGGGAAATTGTTGGGCGTGCTGCTGCTGGTTTTCGTTTCGCTGGCGCTGATGGACCTGCTGATGACGGCGGTGTTGCAAATCCGCGCCTCCATGGTGATCGAGCAGCAAGTGGCCATGGGGAAATCCCTGGGCTGGCCGCAGTCGATGCTCGATTCGCTGCGGGCGGAGGCACTGGCCAACGGCCCGACCTGGTCGCTGCAGGGCGCGGTGCTCGCGGTGTTCCTGCGGGCCTCGATCATGGCCTCGATCGCGCTGCTGATCTCGACGTTTTCGACGAGCACGCTGTTCACCACGATCATCAGTTTCCTGATCTACTTCATCGGCCACTTCCAGGCGGACGCGCGGAATGTGTATCTCCAGGCGGGCGAAGCGGGGCAAGGCGTCTGGGGGCGGATGGCGACGTTGCTGGTGTCGCTGGTGTTTCCGGATTTCCAGAATTTCAACGTGATCGACGCGGTGATCGAAGGCCAGACGATGCCGCTGCTGATCCTCGGGAAACTGGCGGTGATCGGCCTGTATTACGCCTTGTTCTACACCTTCGCATCGTGGTTCGTCTTCGCGAGAAAGGAGTTCTAACGCCATGAAACCCTGGCAGCGAAACGGAATCCTGACGGTGGCGCTGCTGGCGTTCGGCGCGGCGCGGCTGCCCTACGAGGCCGGACTCGCGGACGAGCTCCACGCCACCGGCCTGACGCGGAAGCCGATGGAAATCGAGACGCGGGACAAGATCGGCCAGACCAGCTCGGCGGTGGCGCTAGGCGGGCTGCGCACGCTGGTGGCCACATTTCTCAACCTGCGGGCATTTTCGTTTTTCGAGGAACAACGCTGGGACGAGGTGGCGGAAACCTACGATGCCATCGTCAATCTCGCCCCCCGCACCACTTACTACTGGGACAACGGCGCGTGGCACTCCGCCTACAACGCGGCATCCTACTACCTGTATGACTCCGAGCTCCCGGCCTTGCGGCGGCGTGAAGCCTGGCGGGCCTCCATTTACCGCGGCCGGGCGTTTCTGGAACGGGGAGTCCGCAACAACCCGGAAAACTGGAGCCTGCTGGCCGCCCTCGGCTCCATGCTCGCCGACGAGAACAAATTCCCGGCATTCCGCAACCCGGACCAAACCTTCGCCGACTCCGCGGAAGCCTACCGGCGGGCGGCGGACACCGGCAAGGCCCTCGGCTACGTGCGCCGCGCGCAGCTCTATTCGCTCGCCCGCGTGTCAGGAAAAGAACAGGAGGCCCTCGCCCTCGCCCGCTCGCTCTATGCAGACAAAAAAAACCGCGTTCCCACCCTGATGACGCTCCTGTTCGTCCTGGAGGCGCGTGAAACTCCGGCCATGGACGTGACCGCACGGGCGATCGAAATTTTCGGCACTCCGGAAAACGCCCATGAAGCCCTGAAAACCTACTGGCGGCGGATTCGCGAGCGTTTCCCGGTCTATGGCGTGGCTCCCGCGCTGGAATCGCTTGAAAAAATGCTGGAAATCCCCGCCGACAAGAGCGTTTTCAACCAGCCGCTCCCCTCCCCCTCCAGTCCGGATGACTGGTTCACCAAATAGAGTTGCGGAATTCGTCTCGACAGAACCCCGCCCACCGACAAACTTTCCCTTCCCTTTTCCCGACCTATCTCATGCGGATCGCTCTTTTCGGTGACATTCATGCCAATTTGGAAGCTCTCGAAGCCGTCCTCGCGGACGCTTCGCAACAAGGCGTCACGGACTACGTCTGCCTGGGCGACATCGTCGGCTACAACGCGGACCCCTCCGCCTGCCTGGAAATCGTGCGGTCGATGAATTGTCCCACCGTAAAGGGCAACCACGACGAGGACGCCTCCGGAAATCATTCGCTCGACAGCATGAACCCGGTGGCCGCGGCCGCGCTGGAGTGGACCCGCCAGCAGCTCTCCGACGAGCAGCGCCAATGGCTGCTGCGCCTGCGAATGGTCCGCCAAGTTTCGGACTTCACCGTCGTCCACAGCACCCTCGACCAGCCGGCCCACTGGAACTACGTGACCAATCGCTTCGACGCGATGGCGAATTTCTCCTATCAGTTCACCCAGATCTGCTTCCACGGCCACACCCACGTGCCGCGGGTTTACATGAAATCCGACAAGGTTCAGGAAGTTCCCGCCGAGTCGATCGAGGTCGAGCCCGGAGCGAAATACTTCGTCAACATCGGCTCCGTCGGCCAGCCGCGCGACGGCGACTGGCGCGCCTGCTACGCGATTTA
>CAYXZE010000302.1:0-3684 GCA_964469395.1 uncultured Luteolibacter sp. | reverse complement strand
CGCCGACTACTACCGCTGGGTTTATGAAAGCAAACCCGCCTGGCAGACGTTCTAAGCTCATCCATCCCAACACCATCCCATCATGAATCCTTCCGACCTTCCATCCAACCCGCGCCGCGGATTCCTCAAAGCCCTCGGCGGCATCACTGCCGGCCTCGCCTCCTTCCCGCTGGTTTCCTCCGCGCAAACCGCCGGAACCAGCACCTCCCCTGCCGGTGCCGACACCCCTTCCCGCCCTTCCGGCTCGAAATACATGGGGGATTTCAGCGCGCCTAAACTCGACAAGGTGAAAGTCGCCATCATCGGCGTCGGTGCCCGCGGCATGGGCCACGCCGTCCAGCTCGCCACCATCGAAGGCGTCGAACTCGTCGCCATCTGCGATCTGGTCGAAGCCCGCGTGAAAAAAGCCGAAGACAGGGTCACGAAAAAAGGCCACGCGCCGAAGCTTTATATCGGCGACAAGGATGGCTGGAAAAAAATGCTCGCGGAAACCAAGCCGGACGCCGTGTTCATCTCCACCCCGTGGAACGATCACGCGCCGATGTGTATCGAGTCCATGAAAGCCGGAGCCCACGCGTTTTGCGAAGTGCCCCTCGCCTGCACCCTCAAGGACATGTGGGACATCGTTGACACCTCGGAAGCCACCGGCCGCCACTGCATGATGATGGAAAACGTCAACTACGGCCGCGAGGAACTCCTTTACCTCAACATGGTCCGCCAGGGCGCGATCGGCGAGCTCCTCCACGGCGAGGCATCCTACATTCACGAACTCCGCTTCCAGATGGAAAACGGCGACTCCACCGGCTCGTGGCGGACCTTCGAATACGCCAAGCGCAACGGCAATCTCTACCCGACCCACGGCCTCGGCCCGGTCGCCCAATACATGAACCTCGCGCGCACCGAAGACACCTTCGCCCGCATGGTTTCCTTCTCGTCACCCGCCAAGGGCCGCGCGCTTTACGCGAAACAGTCCACCAAACTCAGCAACCCCGAGTTCAAGAACCTCGACTTCAAGGGCGGCGACATCAACACCTCCATCATCAAGACCACCCTCGGCCGCACCATCATGGTCCAGTGGGATGAAACCTCCCCGCGCCCCTACACGCGCCACAACCTCATTCAAGGCACCAAGGGCACGCTTGCCGGATTCCCCAACCGGATCGCCGGCGAGGGCCTGACCGAGTCCTATCACGAGTGGGCCGAGAACGAAGCCTGGGAAGAAATCGCCACAAAATACGAGCACCCGCTTTTCAAGCGCATGGGAGAACTCGCCAAGAAAATGGGCGGTCACGGCGGCATGGACTTCCTGATGCTGTTCCGCATCATCGAGTGCCTCCGCAAGGGCGAGCCGCTCGACCAAAACCTTTACGAAGGCTGCTTCTGGTCGGCCGTCGGCCCGCTCAGCGAGAAATCCGTGGCGGAAGACGGCGCGCCGCAGGTATTCCCGGATTTCACCCGCGGCAATTGGAAAACCACCAAACCGCTCGGCGTGGTCGCCTGAGGCCGCATACCCCCGCTTTTTTCAAAAAAGCCAGGGAAGTCAGAAAGACCACTATGCTGCAAGGCGTAGTGGCCCGAAGCTTCGAAGCTTTTCGAAAAGTTCAAGGAACCGCTATTTCGCAATGCCGATTACCATCATGAAATCCACCATCTTCCTCTCAGCCGCTCTCGCCGGTTTCGCCGCCGCCGAGTCCCTGCCGCTCGTTCCCCTTCCCGTTTCGGTGAAAACGCTGGAGGGGAGCTTCGACTTTTCCCCCTCCACCGCGATCCGCTTCGATCACTCCGTGAAGGCCGAGGCCGAACTCTTCGCCGCCGAATTGCAGGCGCGCACCGGAACCGCCCCCAAAACCGTCGCCGAAGAACTCCGGATCCTCCTGCCCAGTGAAATCCGGCTCGACATCAATGCCGCCGCCGATGTTCCCGCAGGAGGCTATCAACTGAAAATCTCGCCGGAATCCGTCGTCATCACCGGCAAGGACGCCGCCGGAGTCTATCACGGCACGCGCAGCCTCATCCAAATGCTGCCGCCGTTGGGTTCCGCCAGTTGGAAGGACACCGCCCCGGAAAAACTCCCGGCTCTTGAAATCACCGACCATCCCCGTTTCCCCTGGCGCGGAATGCATCTCGATGTCGGCCGTCATTTCTATGAGGTCGCGGACATCAAACGATTCATCGACTGGCTGGCATTCCACAAGCTCAACGTTTTTCACTGGCATCTCACCGAAGATCAGGGCTGGCGGGTTGAGATCAAAAAGTATCCCAAGCTGACGGAAGTCGGCGGCTTCCGCGCCTCCACCCCGCCCTATGGCAACCGCAACTCCGACGACGGCAAGCGCTATGGCGGATTCTACACCCAGGAGCAGATCAAGGACATCGTCGCCTACGCCACGGCCCGCCACATCACCGTCGTCCCGGAAATCGACATGCCCGGCCACATGGCCGCCGCCATCGCCGCCTACCCGGAACTCGGAAACTCGGACATCCCCGGCTACGCGCCCAAGGTCCAGGTCCGTTGGGGCGTCCACTACTACACCCTGGCTCCCACCGAGGAAGTCTTCAAATTCATCGATGATGTCTTCACCGAACTCTGCGACTTGTTCCCCTCCCAGTATATCCACATGGGTGGCGACGAGGCTCCCAAGAACCAGTGGGCGAACTCCCCGCGGGTCCAGGAGCTGATGAAAAAGGAAGGAATGAAAGACACGCACGACGTGCAGAGCTATTTCGTGAAGCGCGTCGAGAAAATCCTCGAAGCAAAGGGCCGCAAGCTCATCGGCTGGGATGAAATCCGCGAGGGCGGGCTTTCGCCGAAAGCCACCGTCATGGCTTGGCGCGGCGAGGCGGGCGGCATCGCCTCCGCCAAGGAAGGCCACGACGTGGTGATGGCGCCTACCAGCCACACCTACTTCGACTACTATCAGGCACCCTCCGCCCGGGAACTCGCGAAAGGCAAGGAATACGAAGCCATCGGCGGACACCTCCCGATCGAGAAAGTCTACTCCTATGAGCCGGTGCCCAAGGCGCTCACCCCGGCGGAGGCGAAACACGTCCTCGGCGTGCAGGCCCAGCTCTGGTCCGAGTATTTCCACGACTTCAAAAAGGTCGAATACCACATGTTCCCGCGCGTCGCCGCGCTCGCCGAAATCGCATGGACGCCCGCGGCCTCGAAAAACTTCCCGGACTTCCGCAAACGCCTCGACGGCATCCTGAAACACTACGACGCCGCCGGCCTGAATCGCGGCGATCTCATCGACCCGCCGGTCAAAAAAACCAAGGACGGCTCCACCGTGGAAACATCACTCGGCACGTATGACACTTACTGGCCGGAATTGGCCTTCGACGGCCGGGCCGACACCTTTTTCTGGACCAACGACTCCTTGAAAACGGACGACCATCTGACCCTGCGCCTCAAGACCGCCCTCACCGCCGACACCGCCGTGGAAGTGACCACCGGCGGCGGCAATGGCGACCTGCTTGAAGCCGGAGTGCTGGAAACATCCCCGGATGGCACCACCTGGACGAAAGTCGCCGACTTCAGCACCGGAAAAGCCTCCGGCACCGCCCCAGCCGGAACCGGTCATCTCCGCCTGCGGGTCACCGCTCCGCAGAAAAACTGGCTGATCGTCAGGGAAATTTCCCTCGGCAAAAACTAGTTTTCGCCGCAGGGCGTCTCTATTTGGATTT
>CAYXZE010000301.1:0-3689 GCA_964469395.1 uncultured Luteolibacter sp. | reverse complement strand
TATCTGTGTATATCTGCGAAATCTGTGGTTCAATTTCCCTCTTCAGCGTCAACACGTTACAAAAGTGTTACTCGGGAGATTTTTCTTTGCGCCCCTCTGCGACCTTTGCGCCTTTGCGGTAAATCTTCCTGAAGACTTGTCGCGGGATACGGCAATTGATGAACTGAGCGCGTGAACTGGACATTTCAAAGCGTGGCAATCGTGGGCTCGGGAGCGATCGGACTTTATTACGGAGCGCGGCTGGCGGCGGCGGGGGAGGATGTGCGGTTTCTACTGCGTTCGGATTTCGAGGCGGTGTCGAGAGACGGGTTGAAGGTCGCGAGCGTGCACGGGGATTTTGAACTGCCGCGAGTTCAGGCTTTCCGCACGGCGGAGGAAATCGGGCCGGTGGATCTGGTGATCGTGGCGTGGAAGGCGACGGCGAATCATCTGTTAGCCACGGTATTGCCGCCGCTGCTGCATGCCGGGACGCAGGTGCTGACGCTGCAGAACGGCTTGGGAAATTGCGAGGCTCTGGCGGAAATCGTCGGGCCGGAGCGCGTGCTGGGCGGACTTTGTTTTGTCTGCATCAACCGGCTTTCACCCGGCGTGGTCCATCATTCCGCGGGTGGCAGGATGACGATCGGCGAATGGCGGCCTGATGGAATGGGGCGGGCGAGCGAATTGGAACGGCGTTTCAAAGCGGCGGAAATTCCAGCAGTCGCCGTCGGGAATCTGGAGAAATCACAGTGGGAAAAACTGGTGTGGAACATCCCGTTCAACGGCCTCTCCGTCGCGGAGGGCGGCGTGACCACCGATGTGCTGCTCGCTTCCCCGGCGACGGAAAACGAGCTGCGCGTGCTGATGGCCGAGGTGATCGCCGCCGCCCGGGCGCTCGGCCACGATTTGGGTGACGAGCTGATCGATTTCAACATCGACCGCACCCGCCCGATGGGTCCCTACCGCACTTCCAGCATGATCGATTTTATCGAAGGCCGGGAAGTGGAGGTCGCGCCGATTTGGGAGGAACCGCTGCGGCGGGCGAATGCGGCGGGAATCGCGATGCCGCACACGGCGGAACTGCTGCGGCGGATTCGGGAGCGGGTGGCACTGCGGTTTCCTGCTGGCTCTTGAGCCGGACCTTCCGCTGACTGGCGGCGGAAAGGATGCGCTCATCCCTTCTCCTTATTTCCCGACGTCGATCGTGCAAAATGAAACGGAAATCGTGCGATTTGCCACCTTCCCGCTGACTTCCGGGCTGCAATTCATTCCCCCACGGGCATTCCCGTCACGGCACACCCCGCGCTAGAGCAGAAGCATGAATGCCCGAATTCATGCGCCTGCGGCGAATGGCGGACGGGTCGCTTTCATGAGCGCCTGTTTTTTCATTTTCAGCCTCTCACTCACCCCCGCCGACATCCCCGACCGGACCTCCGGTGAGTTCAAGGGAATCTATCAAGTCACCGCCAGCACCGACCCGGTTTTCCCGCTCCGCGAGAATCAGCAATGGTTTCTCGACTTCGGCCCGGGACTCCGCCCCCGGGTTTCCAGCGGCAACGTCGCCGTTTCCCTGCGCCAGAACCCCAATGTCCGCGTCAGGATCATGGCCTGGCAATATTTCCCCGAGCAAGGGAGCATCGCCATCGGCAATCCCTACGCGGCCGGGTCCCGCCAGGCCGTCGCCAAAGGAGTTTGGAAAATGAGCGCCATCTCCGGCGGCTTCCTTTTCCAGCGCGGCAACTATCAGCTCACCCTCCGCCCGGCCCATCCGCGGGATTATTGAGAAAACGGGGTCAGAAAACGGGGGCAGTCCTAGATTTTCCTATTTTTTAAAATTGATCTGGCGGATGCACGGAGTCAGTGAGCGAACGGGCATCCACTCCCCGCCAGCAGGCTGGCAACACCAAAAAGCGGCAGCAGGCTGCACGCAGTCCATGGGACGGACCTACCAAGGACTGATTCATAAGATTCTCCCGCCCTGCGTGGATTTTGAAAATCCCCGGAATTTCATCAAAAGGAGCTTCCCTCCCCTCGTGAGGCGATTCAGGTTGCTACCGATGATCCGCGAAACCGCACTCGCCCTGATCCTCGGTCTGTCGCTGACCGCGGCGGCACAGGAATCCCCGGCACCGGCACCCGCGGATTTCACCGCCGGTTTCCAACGCCTGGTCGCACTCGGCCTGCCGGAGCTGAAAGGCGCGGAATGGATCGCCGCCGGGGACGAATCCCGCCAAACAGACTATTCGCTCCGCGAAATCCTCCAGGAACTCAAAGGCAACGGCTGGAAAATCCAGCAGGACGGAAAACCCGCGTTTCTCCCGCTCGGGCAGCTCGACACTCAGGAAATGCCTGCGGCGGGTGGCGGCGGAAGAGGAATGCTCGACGGCATGTTCCGCAGCGGCCCGAAAAAAGCGAAGTCGGTCGATCCCGTCAAAGACGCCGCCAAACTCATCGACACCCTCCGCGACCCGGAAAAAAGCAAGGACTACCGCCGCAGGCTCGAATACAGCGACACCTCGTCACTCGGCAGCCTGCTGATCCACGCCACCCAGCTCCACCAGACCGGCCACCCGAAAGAAGCCAATCAACTGGCCGCCACGGTCTTTTCACTCGGCGCGAGTCCGGAAACCGTGATCGACGCCGCCATCAACCGCCTGGCCGCCCGCGACCACAGCCGCGTCACCGAAGCCTTCTTCACCAGTCACGACTGGGCCGCCTACGAGCGCGACCTGAAGGCCCTGACCGAGCGCTATCCGCGGGGTTGGGGAAATTTCCCCGCCGTCCAAATGCTCCTGCCCGCCGTGGCCAAGCGGGTCGCCGGAGAAATGCCCGCCAAACCCGCGATCCCGGGAATCACCCTGCATCCCGAGGCCCTCGCCGCGCTGGAGGCCACCCTGCGGGAAAATAAAAAAACGTCCGGTGAAGACGCCGTCACCCGCTACGCCAAGGAAAACAGCATTCCGGAAAGATCGCTCACCCCGCAGATGCGCCAGCAAATCGCCATGATGCTTTCCCATGGCTATGCCGAGCGCTCCAGCAGCTCTTGGCTGATCGAAGGACAAGCCGACACGGACCCGGAAGACCCATGGTCGAAATTGAAAAAACTCGGCCTCGACGCCCTCCCCGCGCTCGCCGCGATCGCGAATGACAACACCCTCACATTTTCCCGCAACGCCTCGTCGGACCACTCCTTTTCCTATGGAAGCAACCAGGAATCCGCCGCGGAGCAGGCCCTGAAAGCCTACCAATCCATGGATCGCCCGCAGACCCGCGGCGAAATCGCCTGCCGCATGCTGGCAGAGACCCTGCCCGGCGAGAACGACTCCGAAAACAACCCCGAAACAATCGCCGAGGCCGCCATCGAGTTCTGGAAAGCCCATCGGGGGAAATCGAAACTCGACCTGCTGCGGGTCTTCCTCGCGGAAGGCACCATCTATCAGAAAAACACCGCTGGCAACGCGCTCGCGGCAATGCCGGATGACGCCGCCCGCCAGGCATTTGAACAATACATCCTCGAAAACGACGATCTAACCGCCTGCCTCGACTCCGTCTCCACCTACCTCAAGCTCCGCAAATCCGCCGCCAAGGACTTCTTCGCCCGCTTCTCCACCGCGCTCAAGGCCCAGCTCGAAGGAGTCGATCTCGACCGGATCAGCGGCGGCTACGAAATCAAACAAGCCGGCGGCGTGGACAAGTATTTGAAAAAACTC
>CAYXZE010000300.1:0-3701 GCA_964469395.1 uncultured Luteolibacter sp. | reverse complement strand
CTGCTGAAGCGGAAGGATTGAGGAGGGTTGAACTTCGGTCAACCCGGGTCGGCCGAAGACCGACCCTCCTCAAAAGCGCCTTGCTCATTTCATTGGCTTTTCCATGGGCACGGCGGACGGATTCCGCCGCTCCTTGCCTTGAAAACCTGGGTGGAGGACATCGAATTTAACCGCGAGGGAATGATTCTGGGCGGCTGGATTGATCTCCGCTCAACCCGGGTCGGCCGGAGTCCGACCCTCCGCGATCGCGTTAATTTTTCGGCTTGTCCGCCTGGAGGGGATGTCACTAAATGTAAGAATGCGAAACCATCCGCGCATGTTTTTTATCATCGTCTGTTTGGCGTTTCCGATTCATGGGGTCGTGGCGCAGGAGGGCGGTGATCCGGCAACGCCGCCGGACCGGGAAATTGCGTCCATTCAAGCGGACCAATCCGCCCATGCGCCGGAGGGGCGGCTGCCTGAGGGTTTCTGGGAAATGCAGCCCAAGGCCGCGGCGCTCGCGTTGGTGGAGGCGAACCGCACGCCGGAGCATTGCCGGAAATATCAACTCTATGTGGACGGCTTGAATCCTCCGGTTTGGGGCTGGTTCGTTTTGGATTTCGGTTTTTCTTCCAGCTATTCCTCCGCCAGCAGTCTGGTCGCCCTGCGGTTTGGCTCGACGAGGCCGTATTTGTTTCAATCCGGCTACGGGGAAATGACGGGGGCGGCTCCGCAGACGGATCGATCCGGGGATGAAATGAGATTGATCGATGTTTCCGTGGATGAGGCGCGTTTCCTGGTTCAGGTGCTATTCTGGCTGGATCAGATTCGGTCCCGGCCCGGCAAGGAGGATTCCGGCGCGGGTGGCGGCCTCGACGGCACGGGTGCCGGTTCGCTGGCCAGTTGCTGGAAAGGGGAGTATGACAAGGAGGCTTTTCACCGTTTTTCCGATTTTCTGCTCAACCGGGAATTGCCCCGTCATCTGGGCGAGCGCTGGAAGGGCATCGAGCTGGTTGCCAGTCGCGATGTCGGGGTTTTGTTGGAAGGGGGGTCGAAGTCGCTGGCGGATGGCGGCAACCGCGACCAATTGACCTTTGTGGTTCTATCCGCGCTGAATCGCCACCGGGTGACTCCCTGGCCGGCGTCCGCGCTCAAGGAGGTGGTGGAATGTGCGGGGCGGGCCGGTTTGGTGCGGACCTTGCCCGCGCTTGAGGATTTTGAGCGTTCATTGCCGCCGCCTTACGCGGAGGAGCGGGAGTTCCGGAAGCTGGATGAAGAACGGGCAAAGGGGTGGGAGTCGGAAAATCCCGAGCATGTGAGGCACCGGAAACGCCATGCGGTGCTTGCCGAGAAATTCGCGTTTTACCTGCCATTCCAGATCCGACCGGCGCTCGCTCGCTCGCTGCGGCAGTTGCGGGCTCTCGATCAGACGGAAAAGTTCATGAATCTGGCGGATGAATCGGCCGGGTCTGGAAATGAGCAGGGGCTCGCAAAATCGCGCGGCCCGGCATTGCTTGAGGTTTTTAAAATGGATGCGGAAAGCCTCCAGTGGGATCGGCGCGCTCCGGCGATTGAATTGTTGTCCGAGCATCCGTCCAACGGTGCCCAATAGGCCGGGGAGGTGTGAATGAGCGGCAGCTTTGAGGAGGGTTGGACTTCGGCCAACCTGTGTCGCTCAGCTCCCCCCGGCATTAAGTCTAGAAGGGAAGATGGCTAACCACGGAATACACGGAATACACGGAAAAAGAGAAGATGATGGGGTATGGGGAACTCACCTTTTGAGTGAAAGCAGCCTCATTTGTGACTCTTTTGTTTTCCGTGTATTCCGAGTATTCCGTGGTTCTCATTTCTGAATTTAGGTTAAGGGGTTTGAGTTTCCCGCAGGCTGTTGTAGGGAAGGGCGGAAATGCCACTACGCATACTCATTTTTCTTTTGCTGGGTCTGCCCGTGCGGGCGCAGTCGGATGTTTGGGAGCTGGAGCCGATGAAATACTCGCTCACTCCGGCCACCGATCGCCTCGCCCGGTTGGCGGAGGGGTGGGAGAAAGATCCATCGTCATTGCCCGGTCGCACGCCGCTGGAGCGGGTGCGCGCGGTGCTGGCGGCATTGCAGGTGCCGGAGGCGTCGCAAGTGCTGGTGTTCTCGAAAACCAGCAAGCAGAACACCCTGATCCACCCGGGAAACCCGCGGGCCTTGTATTTCTCGCGCGACGTTTACTGCGGCTATGTCCCGGGCGGCGCGCTGGAGGTGGTGATCCAGGACCCGCGGCTGGGACCGGTTTTCTATCTCATCGATCTGGGAAATCCCGGTGGCCGGGTCCGTGTCGTGCGGGAGACGAGCGACTGCATGTCCTGCCACGCCACCGCCCGCACGGAAAAGGTCCCCGGCTTGTTGGTGAGGTCGGTTTATCCCGATGAAAACGGGAATCCCCTGCTGGCGTTCGGCTCCGGCCTGACGACTCATGAAACTCCCATTCCGGAACGGTGGGGTGGCTATTACGTGACCGGTTCGGTGGCCCTGCCGCATTTGGGAAACCGGACTTTCACCGAGGGCAAACGGGCGGAACCGGCCGTGTATGAGTGGAAGGATTTGCGGGAAAAAATCGACACCTCCAAATATCTCCGCCCCACCAGCGACATCGTGGCCCTGATGGTTCTGGAGCACCAGTGCCAGGCCCACAACCTGCTGACCGCCGCCCGCATGAATTACGAGTGGGCCTACCATTTGGCCAAGGGGATCAACCCCGCCGGCGATCCCGACCAGGGAACCGCCGGACGGGTTGCGGAAAGCGCGGCGGAAAAAATCGTGGATTGGTTTTTATTTTCCGGTGAGGCCCCGCAAGGCGCGGACGGCGTGGATGGAGACGAGGAGTTCCAGAAACAATTCCAAGCCGGCATCCCGCGCACGCCGGGCGGCGAGTCGCTGGGGGAGTTCCAGCTATACACCCGGCTGTTCAAGCACCGGTGCTCCTACATGATTTATTCCGAAGCCTTCCGCGCTTTGCCCGCGGCCGTGAAAGGGCGGGTGATCGCCGGGTTGCGGGAAATTCTGGAATCCAGTCCGGGAAATGATCGTTTCAAGGACATCCGGCTGCCCGAACGCCGGCGACTGGCCCGGATTCTTCACGAAACGGGAATCTGGTGACCGTCGGCGGGGCGCGGGATCGCTGGATTTTCCGGGAAATTCTCCCCCGGTCATGAAATCTCCCGAATCCTATGAAAAAAATCTTGCGTATGGGGGGGCGCCGTGGTGTTCTCCCCGCCCGCCCACAGGGGTGGACCAACTTTTATTCCCATACGGCCATGGCCTACGCAGTGATCAAAACCGGCGGTAAACAATACCGCATCCAAGAAGGCGACAAATTCGATGTCGAGAAGCTCGACGCCGAAGTCGATTCGGAAATCAAGTTTGACGTTCTGATCGTCGGCGAAGGCGAATCCGTGAAAATCGGCGCTCCTCTCGTCGAGGGTGCTTCGGTGACCGCCAAGGTTGTCAACCAATACCGCGGACCCAAGGGCGTTGCTTTCAAATTCAAGCGCCGCAAGGGTTTCCACAAGACCAAGGGCTTCCGTCGCTCGCTGACGACGCTCGAAGTGACCTCCATCGCCGGTTAATCCATAACAATTCAACCACTCTACTTCCATGGCCCATAAAAAAGGACAAGGCTCCGTCAAGAACGGTCGCGATTCCCGCAGCAAGCGCCTCGGCGTGAAAAAATTCG
>CAYXZE010000299.1:0-3751 GCA_964469395.1 uncultured Luteolibacter sp. | reverse complement strand
GGAATAAGTGCCGGTGAGGGTGGCGGCTCCGGTGGCGAGGGTGCCGGTGCCGCCGATGCCGGGTGAAATGGTTCCGGCGGCGGTTACGGTGCCGGTGGCGGTTCCGGTGCCGCCGAGGGTGGCGGCGGCCGCGATGGTGATGCCGCTGGTGGCGGAGACGGTGCCATTGACTAACAGAGTTCCGTCATTGACGGTGGTGGCTCCGCGGTAGTTGCAGGCGGAGGAAAGCGCCAGCACGCCGGTTCCGTTTTTGTCGAGCGCGCCATTGCCGCCGAGCGCGAGGGATACGTTCAAGTCGCTCGCGGCGGAGCCTCGCTCGATATTGAAGTGGAACGCCGGGTTGTATTGATAGCCCGCGATGCCGCCGAGGGTCGCGGTGGCGGGGGATGTCTTGGTCGCAATGCCGAGACTGCCATAAGGGGCCCAGTTGCCTGCCAGGGCCAGCGTGCCGCCGGTCATTTTGATATTTCCCGCTCCGTAATAAACCACCGTCCCGGTGCCGCCGAGCGAAGCGGTCCCGCCATTGACGGTGATGCCGCTGCCGCAGCCGTCCCAGGTGTTGCCGGTGTTGTTGATTTGCAGGGTGCCGCCCGGATTGACGGTGAATGCCGTGGGGCCGGGCTGGCTGGTTGTGGTTTTGTTAAATACCAGCTTGCCGGAATCGATGGTGGTGGCTCCGCCGTAGCCGTTGTTTCCCGATAGAGTCAGCGTGCCGCCGCCGGAGTGGGTGAGCGTGCCGGTGCCGCTGATATTGCCGGAGAGGGACTGGTTCGCCGTCGAGGCGTAAACCAGCGCCCCGTGGTTTGTGACGGCGCCCGCGTAGGAGCCGGATCCCAGCGTGCCCGCGCCGCCGATCCGGAGGGTGCCCGCGTTGATGGAGGTTCCTCCGGTGTAGGTGTTGGCATGGTGGATCGCCAGGGTGCCGGGGCCGTTTTTGATGAGTCCGCCGTTGTTGCGCGCCGCGCCGATGAGTCCGTTCACGACGAGGGTGTTGTCCTGGTCCACGCTGAAGGAGGCCGGGATGACGTCGCGCGTGGAAATGCCGATGTTGATCGTGTTGGTTCCCGCACCGGCGGACTGAATTCCGTAGGTGTAGAAATTCTGGGAAGTGGCATGGCCGTTGATGGTCCACCCGGCAGTGATGAATCGCACGCTGCTGATGGAGGTTTCCCCGGTTTTCGCCGTCACGGATATTGGCGCGCTCACGCCGCCGTCGAAGCAGGCGTAGTTGCCGCTATCGATATTTCCGGGGGGCGGGCCTTGGGGGGTCCAACTGCTGAAGGTGCTCCAGAGACGATCTCCGTTCGCGTTGGTCCAGGTGTAACGGCCCGGCACCAGCAGCGGGAAAACGCCGTTCGAATACTGGCTGTTGCCGGCATAAAGATTGGCCGTGCCCGGCGGATTGATCACCTTGGCATTCGCAGCTCCGGCGGGGATGTCGATGAGTTGTTTGGCATTGGCCGCGAGGCCGGAGAGATCGAGCGTCTGCATCACGCCGCCGGAACCATTGAGAAGTTGCAGGGAAAAGCCCGCCGCATCCTCGTTGCCGAGATTCCAAATCTCCAACTGCGCGCTTTGGGTGACCGAGAGGTGGATGAGCGGCTTGAGATAGTAATCCTCGATCGCGCGATCGCAGTCGTCCAGCAAGGTTGGCAGGTCGCTCGGCGTGTATTCCCGGGCATCGGGAGCGAACATGGCGATGCCGTTGGCGTTCGGCGCGGCGAGGCGCACCAAGGCGATGTCGGCGCGGATTTGCGCTTCATTCTTCAGGTTCGTGGTGCCGGGCCAGATGCCGGAGATGGCCTGGTTTTGCAGTCCGTAGGCGCGCACGGCATCCCAGCGGCTCTTGTGGTTGTCCCAGCCGCCGTAATAGTCCTCGATGAGGACGGTGGCATTGCTGGCCTTCAGTTTGGCGGCTCCTGCCGCGAAGCTGCCCCCAAACCCGGCGGACCACACATTGATCGAGTAGTCCGGTCCTTTTGCCTGCCGGACCAGAGCCACGGCGTCCAGGATCGCATTCATGGGAGCCTCGTCATTGCAGAAGATTTCATCAAGCGCCATGCCGTCCGCGCTGTAGGCGTAGGTCCAGCCGTTATACCAATCATTGGGAGTGACCCAGTAGTGGCCGTCCCCGCCGCGGCCATAGACCTCGCCGCCGGTCCAGTCCACCCGGGTGACGCCGCGAGCCTGCCAGGCCGGGTCGCGTTGCATGACTTCCGTCACGTTTTTCTGTGCCGTGGTGCAACTCCACCAATGGAACTTCATCGGCCGGGAGGTGACCCAGATCGTGTTCGTCGCATCGCCGCAGGTCAGGGTGTATTTGCCATAGCGTGCCGGCGTCCAAACGACCGCGCCCTGGCCATCCGGCACGAGTTGGAAATTCCCGGGCGGTCCGGTCACGGAGATCGGGGTGCCAAGCAGGTCCCCGGATACCGTCAGCGTCACTTCCCGGTTGACCACGGGAAATGCCACGGATTGTGAAATCGAGCCGGCCTCGGCATTTGGAAAGGCGGACATGATGCCGCAAACGAACAAAGCGAGACGCAGGGAGGGAATCCGGGGGGAGAAATTCATGACAAGGGGAAGTGGGTGTGGGTTGATCCCCACGGCATTCCACCCGCCCAACAGCGAGGCCACGTAAGCGCGCAGGCGGGGCCGCACATCCACCAGCGGGCGTCGAAGTCCCCGAGGGAAAGGACAACGGGGGCTTCCTGATTGGATCGGATGGCGCTCATGAGTTCGGTTGCGGACAGAGGGGGTATCTCGCAGGGATGGGAAACCTGACCACTCGAATGAAAATTGTCGAGATGACTTCTCGATAACTTCTCGATCCACAGGGCCGCCGCATCAAAATCAGGCGAAGATTTTCAGCCGCCGATCAAAAAATACGCAAAAATGGAATCACGACCGCCGGAATTTTGATTTGGAAGAAAATCGGCCCTCCCGAGTAACGCTTTTGTAATGTGTTGACGCTGAAGAGGGAAATTGAACCACAGATTTCACAGATATACACAGAATGATTCTGTCTCTTTCTTCATCTTGTCTTGTGTCTTCTGTCTTGCCGTCTTCTGTCTTGCGGAAGAGCGACCAGCCCTTGGACTGCGGCAGCCTGCTGCCGCTTGGGGCACGCAGCCTGCTGCGGCCCGCACCAGCAGGCTGGTTGGCGGAAAGCGGCAGCAGGCTGCCGCAGTCCAAGGTGCCTCCTGCGGCGGCGTGGCACCATGCGATTTCTTTCCCTAAAGGCATTGAGGCTTGGCATTGAGTCGAGTGATCGAATCGGTTTTTTTGAGCCATTTTTTCGCCTTTTTGCGGCTGAAAAATCTTCGCCTGATTTTGATGCGCCGATTCTGCTTTATATCTTGACTCACCCTGCCGGTTTTGACAGGTATTCAGAAAGCTGATTTCCCGGCATTTTGTCGGTACCAGCTTTTCTTTCTTCCCCTGATCGCGAACCCCCATGAAACCCAAAAAACTCCTGCCGCAATTCCGTATCTTTGTCACAGCCACGCTCGTGGCTTCTTCCTCCGCTCACGCCGCCGATCAAACTTGGAACACCGGTGGCCCGAACAACAACTGGAACACCACGGACGCGAATTGGACCGGTGCCGCGACAATTTGGACCAACGGCAACGACGCCATCTTCGGCGGCACCGGTGAGGCCATCACGCTCGGTACCGGCATCACCGCGCACAATCTGACTTTCGGTGTCTCCGGTTACTCGATCACCGGCAACACCCTGACGCTCACCGGC
>CAYXZE010000298.1:0-3751 GCA_964469395.1 uncultured Luteolibacter sp. | reverse complement strand
CGCGACTTTCCTGCGGAACGGCCAGTCCGAAAAACTGCCGCTGCAAACGCCGGCGGGCATCGACCGCATCGGCAACTACGGTTTTTCCCGTAACTCGACGAACTGGCAGGTCGGCGGCGCGGTGCTGTCCGCGGGGGAATCCGGTCCCGCGGCCACGGTGGCCGGTGCGCCGGAAGTGGCGCCCGCCTCGGGCTGGCCGCTGGCCACGTGGTTCCTGCTGGCCGCGCTGGCGGCCTTGTTTGCCGAGGAATTACTCTATCACCGCCGCAAAGTCGGCTGACGCTTGATTTCACATGCAGTTCTCCACACTCCTTCCCCTTTGGCTGCTTCTGGCTTGCGCCGGTGCAAGCCTGTTCGTCTGGCGGCGCTCGCTGGTGGACCGCTCCCCGGCCCGCCGCTGGCTGGCCCACGGGTTGCGTTTGTTAGGCGCGGTCTGTCTGATCGTCGCGCTGTGCCGGCCATACTGGCTGTCTGATAGCGACCGCCTGCATGTGGTTCATCTCGTGGACGTTTCGGAATCGGTCGATCCCGAGGCGATCCGCGGCGCGGCGGCGGAGATCGACACGGCGGACGCCGCGCTGCGCGGGACGGACCGCTCGTCGGTCCTGTCGTTCGGCAGCCGGCTGGCGGCCACGGATTCAAAAAAACTGCGCGAGCTGGCCGATGAGGCGGCGGCCGGAACCGCCGATTCCACGGTCCGGAACTCGACCAAACTGGCGGAAGCCTTGTTAGGATCGCGGCTGGCGTTTGACGCGGGCATGGCACGCAGGCTGGTCGTTTTCTCGGACGGGAGTTCCACCACTCCGGGGGTGGAAGCGGCGATCCGGACGCTGCGCGGGGAAGGGGTGGACCTGTGTTTCAAGCCGATGGCGGGCCTGCGCCGGGCGGAGGCCGCGCTGGTGGCCCTGGAGCCGATGGCGCGCGTGGCCTACCGCGGGGAAATCGTCCGCATGCGGCTGCGGATGCGGGCCAACGAGGCGATGAAGGGCACCGTGCGGATTCTTCACGGCGGCGTGGCGGTGACTTCCGCGCCGGTGAAGCTGGAAGCGGGCAAGGAGACATCGGTGGTGCTCGATGTGGAAATGACGTCCACCGGCGAGAGCCGCTGGGAGGCCGAGTTGCAGCCGGAGAAGGACTGGTTTCCCGTCAACAACAAGGTCGCCACCACGATCACGGTCAAGGGCGAGCCGCGGCTGTTGGCGCTGCATCGCGACACGAAGCAACTGCGCCCGCTCGCCCGCGCCCTGAAAAAACAAGGTCTCGAACTCGAACTGCGCGGCGAGCGCGGCCTGCCGGACACGATGGCGGAGCTGCTCGCCTTCGATGCCGTGGTCATCGCCGACGTGCCGGCCACTGCGATGAGCCCGCGCCAGATGGAGCTTCTGCGCCGTTACGTTTCCGACTTCGGCGGCGGGCTTGCGATGCTGGGATCGGAAAACTCGTTCGGCCTCGGCGGTTATTTCCGCACGCCGGTGGAGGAGGCGCTTCCCCTGACATCGCGCTACGAAAAGGAGAAACAAAAGCCGAGCCTCGCCATGGCGCTGGTCATTGACAAAAGCGGTTCCATGGGTGGCCAGCCGATCGCGCTCGCCCGCGCCTCCGCCAAGGCGGCGGCGGAGTTGTTAGGAGCGCAGGATCAGATCGCCGTGGTCGGCTTCGACAGCGAGACCCGGGTGATTCTCAACATGACCAGCGCCGCGGATCGCGGGACGGTGATGAACTCCATCGACTCCCTCCAGGCGGACGGCGGCACCGATGCTTATCCGGGCATGGTCAAGGGCCGCGAGCTGCTGCAAAACGCGGTGGCGAAGGTGAAGCACATGATCGTGCTGTCGGACGGCCAGACGCCGGACAATGATTTCTCCGGACTGGTCCGGGACATGCGGGCGCAGGGGATGACGGTATCCAGCGTCAGCCTCGGCGCGGGGGCGGCCAAGGAGGTGATGCAGCTCATCGCCCGGGAGGGTGGCGGGCGGTATTACGAGACGGAGGATCCCGCGACGATGCCGCAGATTTTCACCAAGGAAACGATGCAGGCCTCGCGCTCGGCGATCAAGGAGGACCTTTTCGCCAGCGTCGTCACCGGCGATCATCCGGTTCTGTCAGGTTACGCCAAGACTCAGTTTCCCTATGTCCTCGGTTATGTCATGACCCAGGCCAAGCCCACCGCGAATCTGTTACTGGCTGCGGAAACCGGCGATCCTTTGCTGGCGATCTGCCGCTACGGTCTCGGCACCGGCCTGTGCTGGACCTCGGACCTTTCCGAGAAATGGGGCGGCGAATGGCTGGGGTGGGGGAATGGCGGCGCATTCTGGGCGCAGATTTTCCGCGGCATTGTCCGCAAGGAGCAATCGACCGGACTCTCCGCCACGGGCTTGGTGGAGCGGGAGCGCTGGCTCGTCAGCGTGACGCGCCGCGACGAGCAGGACCGGCCGGTGGACCGCGTGAAGTGGGATGTCAGGGCGATCGACGCGAATGGCGCGGATGTGCCGGTCGGCATCCGCCAGACCGGGGTGGGGCGCTATGAGGCCTCGGTCAGCCTCGCCGGTCACGAGCGGGTGAATCTCAGTCTTCGCGATACCGACCACTCATTGATGAAAACGCTCGGCTGGCAGCGGGATTATCCGGCGGAATACCGTCTCGACGGCGAGCCGGATGCGGCGTTGGCCGCGTTGCGGCGGTTCGTGCCGGAAAAAGTGCGGGACGATCTGCCGGGCAGTCCGGTCTATCAGGACATCGCGCATTGGTTCGTGTATGCGGGGTTCGCCTTTCTCATCGGCGGCATCGCGGCGCGGAGGATTTGACGCTTTCCCGGCGGGGATTTCACCAGATTTTCCACCAGGGTTTTTCGGGGGATTTCGGTTCCTCGACCATGGCCGGATTCAGGTTGAAATAGGGTCCCAGCAGGTCCTGCATGGTGAAAAGGCCGGTCGTCGCCGCCGGCAGGTGGTTGATGACGAACAGGGCTCCGCTGCCGAAAGCCTCGCGCATGATGGATTCGTGCTTGAGGCGCACCGTCTGATGGGGGAAGCCGAACAGGATCTCGTGGACACCGATGATTCCACCCGCCCGGATGGTTTTGATTTCCTTTTCGTCGATTTCAAGATTCCGCGCGATCACCTTGGAGGTTCCGGAAACCTCGGGTTTCGATTTGAAATGTTCCTCGATGATTTCGATGTCGGCGAACGGGGCGATTTGTTTCAGGACCTTGGAGGCGAGGATCAGGAAATTGATTCCCACGGTGATGTTAGGCGAGCAGATCACCCGCGTTGTGGCGGAAAGTTCGCGCAGATAGTCCATTTTTCCGGCGGAATACTCTGAAATGGCGGTCACGATGGTGATGCCCCGCCTCGCGGCCTCGCCGCCGTAGTAATCGACGCCGGATTCCGCGGAAAAGTCGATGATGACATCCACCGGATGCGCTTCCAGCAACTCGGCGCAGGCAATCTCGTGGGTGGAGTAGATCAGTCCGGGCTCGTCCGACTCGATTCCGAGAAACTCGGGAACCGAGCGGTGTTCGAGCTTGCGGCTGAGTCTGGCGACCCATTCGAGCCGGGTTTGCTTGGATTCCAGCAATACGGTGGCCACGGCCTTGCCGGTTTTGCCAAAGCCCATGATGCCTATTCTCAGTGGTTTCCCGGGATTTTTCTCGCTCATGATGAATGGTGCTGATGATTGGGGGAGGGCGGTTCGCCCGGACCAGGACAAGCGGCATGGTGGTCATCCGGTGACCCGGCCGCGCCCGTGGAAG
>CAYXZE010000297.1:0-3769 GCA_964469395.1 uncultured Luteolibacter sp. | reverse complement strand
AATCCCCGCCTCTGCCAATCTAACATTTATTCGCTAACAACCTGAAACCGCCAAGCTTATAAACGAATGAATCAAAGCAATAAATGGAGTTTGAAATCTTGGATAAATCGAATGCTTGAAGACGGTTTTAAAAAAATCGAAGCTAAACATTTGACCGTATTTTCTCATAACGACATTGAAGTAATCGAAGAATCGATTCGTGATTGAGAACAGCGAGGAATGTTAAATATCATAAAACCATACCGCGAATGCCAGCCCGACGATTATTGCATCGAATTATTAAAATTCATCGAACAGAAAAGCCCTATCAAGGGCTACATGAACTGGAAGGACACATGAATGCAAACTAAATGGGGTCATGAACGGGGGACGTCCTCGCGGAATTACGTAGGCATGCAGCTTGTCGAGTTTTCGGGGCATTCAGGGTTATGGTCCGGTCAATCCGTTTCGGAAAGCGGCGGAGACCGCCGCACTCCAAAACGCTGTCGCGTCCCACTCTCCGTTAGCCCCTACTTGGAAGCCTGTGGATCGTGAGTCTTAATTCGACTTTCCACAGATTTTTCCTTTCGATACGATCACGCTGATCTGGATCATTGTTTTCGTCTTTCGAGGGTTTCTCCATTCATTATGAATTCACTAAAATACCAAGAAGAAGTTCTCAAGGCTTTAATTAACAGAACCTTGGATGATACAGCAAACCAATACATAAGGGCTGGTACAATTTCGGCAGGAGGCGGGATCACGCCGGACGGTGGGCACTACTGGTCTGATATTCATCTTTCCCTGAAGAGATGGGAAGAAGCTGGTTGCTTGACGATCTTGAAGAATCCGGAACATGCAGATAAAATGGAAGTGTGTGTGGAAATGCACAGATATATCGACAGAAAGAGTCCTGTGCCGGGATTTTTAAACTTTGAATGAATCAACGGTGTCCAACATTGACGTCATGAGGTGATATAGGGAGCGGGGGCAGTCCTAGCGTATTCACATTGGCATGCAGCTTGTCGAGTTTTCGGGGCATTCAGGGTTATGGTCCGGTCAATCCGTTTCGGAAAGCGGCGGAGACCGCCGCACTCCAAAACGCTGTCGCGTCCATCTGGCACCTGAATGGAATCCTGCACGCCCGCCGTTTGGTTGCAAGCCACCGCTCGCAGGGCCGAGGCATCCGGATTTTCTTAGCCGCAAAAAGGCGAAAAAAGGGCGCCAAAACCCGATTCGATCACTCGATTGAGGTCACATTTGACTTGTTCAAGGCAGCCGGGTGGAGCCCATCAGGAAGCGGTCACATTCGCGTGCGGCTCCGCGTCCCTCGTTGATCGCCCAGACGATGAGCGATTGGCCGCGGCGGACATCGCCGGCGGCGAAGACTCCGGGGAGGCTGGTGGTGAAGGTGCCGTGCTCGGCCTTGATGTTGGAGCGGGCGTCGGTTTCGAGGGCGAATTTCTCGACGATGGCGCTTTCCGGGCCGGTGAAACCCATGGCGAGCAGGGCGAGCTGACAGGGGATCACGCGGAGGGTGCCGGGAAGGTCCTGCGGGATGAAGCGGCCCTGCTCGTCCCTGGTCCATTCGATTCCGACGATTTCGAGACCGGTTAGATTTCCGGCCTCGTCCTTGAGGAAGCGCTTGGTCTGGACGAGGTAGTGGCGCGGGTCGCTGCCCTGGAGGGCGGCGGCTTCTTCCTGGCCGTAATCCATTTTGTAAACTTTGGGCCATTCGGGCCAAGGGTTGTTCGCGGCGCGCTGGAGCGGCGGCTGCGGCATGATTTCCAACTGGATCACGCTCTTGCAACCGTGGCGCAGGCTGGTGCCCACGCAGTCGGTGCCGGTGTCGCCGCCGCCAATGACGACGACATCCTTGCCGGTGGCGTTGAGCGCGGGGTTGGTGCCGTCGAAGTGGTGGTCGAGCTGGTGGCGGGTGTTGGCGGTGAGGAATTCCATCGCCATGTGGACGCCCTCGGCATCGCGGTTTTCGATGGGCAGGTCGCGGCCCTGGGTCGCGCCGCAGCAGAGGATGATGGCGTCGAAATCCGCGCGCAGGCGTTCGGTGGTCCACTCGGTGTCCTTGCCGATGAAGACTCCGGTTTTGAAAATGACGCCTTCCTCGGCCATCAGGTTCACGCGGCGCTGGACGACGAGTTCCTTGTCGAGCTTCATGTTAGGGATGCCATACATCAGCAGGCCGCCGATGCGGTCCTCGCGTTCGAAAACGGTGACGGTGTGGCCGGCCTGGTTGAGTTGGTCCGCGCAGGCGAGGCCGGCGGGACCGGAGCCGACGATGGCGACTTTTTTTCCGGTGCGGAGCGCGGGGATGCGCGGGATGACCCAGCCCTCGGCCCAACCGCGGTCGATGATGGCGCACTCGTTGTTCTTGATGGTGACGGCGGGCTGGATGACGCCGAGGACGCATGAGCCTTCACACGGTGCGGGACAAACGCGGCCGGTGAACTCGGGGAAATTGTTGGTCTTGTGAAGGCGTTCGAGGGCTTCCTTCCAGCGGCCGCGGTAGATGAGATCGTTCCATTCCGGGATGAGGTTGTTCACCGGACAGCCGCTGGCCATGCCGGAAACCATGTGGCCGGTGTGGCAGAAGGGCGTGCCGCAATCCATGCAGCGCGAGCCCTGGGCGCGTTGTTGTTTCTCGTCGGAATGGATCTTGAACTCGCGCCAGTGCCTGATGCGTTCGATCGGTGCGGTTTCGGAATCGGTGACCCGCTCCACTTCCATGAATCCTGTTGGTTTGCCCATGATTAGATTTTGTTAAAGAGACTTAATACGTAAGACTTGAATATTTAAGAGAAGAGGCGGATGCGATTCTTTGCGCTAGTGGTGTGGATCATCATTTTCATTTTTGATTGTTCGGCGCGACGACTCCTTCTGTCCGAGTTGGTTCCAAGCGTTTTGTGATCTGAAACCAATTCTCAAATTGATGATCTGTGGATGAAACCAGCCCAACATCTTTAAACGTATCTGTCGGAATTCCGCTGAATCCTCCGCTCTCATATCCTCTGAACCTCACCTGTGTGCCGCGTGCTGGAATGACGATGTCAGTAAACGAGAAGACGATCAGCTCCACAACAACCGGATTTTTAAGTTTTATATCACCTACACGATTAACTTCAATCAGTCGCTTTCCCAGATCTGCACGTTGCCGTGTATCAGTATCATCTACAATCTTTCCTTCAATCTCGATGATTTTCCCGAATTCGGCTCCCAACATCGGAGTGATAGTGATTGGCTTTTTCTCATCTTCGGCGGACGTCATCGAGAGTGAGACAGCAAAAAGAAGCATGCCGAGTGTGTGTTTCATTGGCTTAGCAGAATTTATGTTTCTGTATCATCTTCTCTTTTCTTGTGTCTTGTGTCTTCTGTCTCTCCTCAATTTCCCCCGACTCGCGCGAGATCCTTAAGGTTTTCCTCGAATGCCGCCATCGCGGCCTCGTCTCCGGTGAGGCCCTGTTCCTCGACTTTCTTGAAGGCTTCCAGCATCCGCTCGTAATCGCGGGGCAGGACTTTGAAAAACTTCGGCAGTTCGGCCCGCCAGTTTTCCAGCAGGAATCTGGCGCGCGGCGAACCGGTGAGGGCGAGGTGTTTTTCGATGGTGGATTTCACCAGATCGATGTCGGAGTCGCTGCACTCGATGAGGCGGTAGAGGTTGACCATTTCCTTGTTGAGGCGTTTTTCAAACAGGCCGTCGATGTCGTAAATGTAGGCGACGCCGCCGGACATGCCGGCCGCGAAGTTGCGGCCGGTTTCGCCGAGGACGATCACC
>CAYXZE010000296.1:0-3776 GCA_964469395.1 uncultured Luteolibacter sp. | reverse complement strand
ACCGAGTCCACTTCGTCAATGATGGCCAGGTAGTGTCCGCGCTGGACCTGTTCCTTCTGGGTGGACGCCATGCCATTGTCGCGAAGGTAGTCGAAGCCGAATTCCGTATTCGTCCCGTAGGTGATGTCGCACGAGTATGCGGCGCGGCGTTCCTGCGGCGGCATGTCGTTTTGAATGCATCCCACACTCAGCCCGAGCAGGCGGAAAAGGGCTCCCATCCATTCGGAATCGCGTTTCGCAAGGTAGTCGTTGACGGTGACGACATGGACGCCGAGACCCGCGAGCGCGTTCAGATAGACGGGCAGGGTGGCCACGAGTGTTTTTCCCTCCCCGGTTTGCATCTCCGCGATCATGCCGCGATGGATGGCGATTCCGCCAATGAGCTGGACGTCGAAATGCACCATTTCCCACTTCATGGCATGGTGACTGACCATGATCTCGCCGCCACAGAGGCGGCGGGCGGCGTTTTTCACCACCGCGTAGGCTTCGGGGAGGATTTTCTCAAGATACTTGGCGCGGGACTTTTCAAACCGGCCCTCAATCTCATGGAATTTCGCTTTGGCCGCCCCGATGGATGCGAGCGTGGGGTTGACGGTTTTTGGCAGCGACGGGAATTCGCCGCGAAGTTCTGCCAGGCGCTTTTCAAGTGCGGTGGCGGTTTCTTGAAGCCCGGACTCGTCCATTGGATCGAGCCGGGATTTCGGCGGCAAATCAAGCTTGTGATAGCGGGCCAGGTGGTTCCGCCAATTTGCGGTGAGTTCCAGGAGCTTGCCGACGGGCTCGCGCCGCAGCGCATCTTCAATCTCATTGATGCGGGCGACGGTTGGCCGGATGCGGTTGACCGCGCGCTGGTTCTTGTCTCCTGCGATTTTCGGGAAAAGCCAGTTAATCATGGGAGTGGAGAGGTGAGGGGTGACGCTTGCCCGAGGGAAACGAAAGTCAACGGATACTTGGAAGGTGGTGTGAAGGTGGTGTCCATCATCGGATGGGAAGGGATGGTCTGCTCAATCGAGCAAGTGGGTGTTTGGCGAAACATGGCGGGAAGGCACGATCCAACAGAATGGATCGGGGAAACCATGCCGTGCGCAAGGACGCGCCGGCGGTTGTCTTGGCGGCCAATCAACGGGGATTGGCGGTCGGTTATATCAAGGACCCCACCGGAGGCGCGCGACCGCGGACCAAATGCCTGAGGAATTTGACCGTCGTTTGGTCGTTGTCAGTCTCAATGCACGCGAGGCACGAGATTAAATTGAGCAAAACGGCCGTTTCCCCGGCAGGAGGCGCGAGATGATCGGACGCATGGGACTGGCGGGCCAGCGGCTGGGCATGATCGGTGAGTTCCGCGGCAACCTCACCGTGTGACTCCGCATGAGATTCGCATTTCGCTCCGAACACATCCGGAACGAGAGCCGCCAGGCCTGCCGACACGACGACAAGCGCAACGACCCATGGGATCATGGCGTGGTGTCGGGCTTCTCGAGGGGTCATGCTTTGAGGATCAAGTGGTTGAAGTCCGCCTGCACAGGCTTTGTGGAGAGTCGAAGAATCAGTCTGTCTTGTCAAACGATTGTTGGTCCGGGGCGATGAATCAAAATCAGGCGAAGATTTTCAGCCGCAAAAAGGATAAAAAATACGCAAAAATGGAAATGAACCGGGATACATTAGGGGGGAAGAGTTTTTAACCACTGATTTCACTGATTGGACTGATTCAGAAGGTTGAATCGAGTGATCGAATCGGGTTTTTGCGCGCTTTTTTCGCCTTTTTGCGGCTAAGGAAATTTAGATGCGTCGGCCCTGATTGTTGGCAGGGCCCTGCATCGTGTGGTAAAGCGCAAGCAAATGCGGATTCCGATTTGGGGTTGCGCCCATGAAAGGGGGCCTTCACGCTTCCGTTCATGCACAAGTTGTCGATAGGATTTGTCGGTGTTGGAAGAATGGGGGCCAACATGGCCCGCCGTCTTGCGGATTTGGGATACCCGATCACCGCGGTGTATGATCGCCATGAAGCTTCCGCGACGTCGCTGGCGGTCGAGCTCGGGAGCGTGGCGGTCGGGACCCTGCCCGAGGTGACGGCTGCGGCGGAGGTGATTTTCACGGTGGTGACCGATGACGCGGCGATGCGCGGGATTTTCGCCGGGGAGGAATCCCTGCTCAAGGATGCGGCGGGCAAGGTGTTCATCAACTGCGCCACCGTCAGTCCTTCCGCGCACGAAGCGGCGGCGGAAGCGGCGGCGGAGGCCGGAGCGTCGGTGCTGGCGGCGAGCATGGCGTCCAGCATCACCCAGGCCCGCCAGGGTTCGCTTTATCTGATGGTCGGCGGGGAGCACGCGGTGTTCGAGGAAATGAAGCCGCTGCTCGGGGACATTTCCGCATCGGTGCAATATGTCGGCGCGGTGGGGAACGCGGCGAAAATCAAGGCGCTCGTCAACATGGTCATGAACATCAACACCGCCGGGCTTGCGGAAGGTCTCGGCCTCGGCGCCGCGCTGGGGCTGGACCTCGGGCAGCTCAAGGAAATCTTCTCCCGGACCGGCGCGAACTCCCGCGTGCTGGAAACCGATGGCGACGACATGATCACCCGCGAGCATGATTGTTATTTCTCCGCCGCCCACGCAGCGAAGGACAGCGGCATCGCCAACACCCTGGCCGCCGCCGCGGGCGTGAGCGTCCCGCTGTCTCACGCGTCCGAGGCCCAATACCGGAAAATGATCGACCTCGGCCTCGGCGAGCTGGATAAATCCGGCGTCGCCGAGCTGACGTTCCCGGACCGTTCGGGAGTCTAACATTCATCCGCCATGCAAACAGATCGTGAAATCCGCAACCGTTCGGGAGAACGCATCGACCACACGTTCCATCCCGGAGCGCGGGCGGATGCGCTCGTCATCCTGGCCCATGGCATGACCGGCAACAAGGACCGGCCCCATCTCGTCGCGCTGGCGGAAGGGCTTTCCGCGCGCGGCTGGCCCTGCCTGAGGATTTCGTATGCGGGGCATGGCGGCTCGGAAGGCCGCTTCGTGGACGCCTGCATCACCAAGGAAATCGGCGATCTCCAGGCGGTGCTGGACGTCGTTCCCGACACCGCGCAAGTCGCCTACATCGGCCACAGCATGGGTGGCGCGGTGGGCGTGCTCGCCGCGGCCCGGGACTTGCGGATCCGCGCGCTGGTCTCGCTGGCCGGCATGACCCACACCGCCGCTTTCGTGCAGCGCGAGTTTTTCGACGTGACGCCGGACGAGGGATTCATCTGGGAGGACGAGAATTTCCCCCTTTCCCGAACCCTGGTTGACGACCTCGGACGGATCGAAAACACCCTTGCCGCCGCCGCCGCCGTGACCCAGCCCTGGTTGCTGATCCATGGCGACGCGGATGACCTCGTGCCGGTCCAGGATGGTCGGGACGCCTTTGAAGCGGCGACCTGCGAGAAGAAATGGGTGGAAATCGCCGGAGCCGGGCATTCCTTCGATGAATTGACCTATCCGCAACTCGTCGAGACGGTGGATTCATGGTTGCAAGCGGCTTTCGGCCATCATGCTTGAGATGCTTCGGCAAGCGGCCGGATTTTCTGAGAGCGGAATCCGCCCAATTCGAATCCCCAACCCTCAATTTGCAATGTCCATGCCGTGATATCTGCTAGGGCAGGTCCCGCCGGGCCGGGGCCTAACCCCGCCTGATATCCGCCCTTGGAATCCAGAATCTCCTTGCCACATCAAGGATTTCTCCGCCAAAGTTTCCGAAGTAGCCACCTTGGATATTACTCCCTGACATGCTGCGAATAA
>CAYXZE010000295.1:0-3781 GCA_964469395.1 uncultured Luteolibacter sp. | reverse complement strand
CGAGTTCGTCGTGGAAGACCTTGACGATCTGCTCGCCGGGCTTGATCGACTTGAGGACGTCTTCGCCGAGGGCTTTTTCCTTCACCTTGGCGATGAAATCCTTGGCCACGCCGAATTCGACATCGGCCTCGATCAGCGCGATGCGGATTTCACGGAGTGCGTCGGCGATGTTTTTTTCCGAAATGCGGCCGACGCCACGGAGGTTGCGGAAGGTTTTGTCGAGACTGTCGGAGAGTGAGGAGAACATGGTGGTAAATGTTGGAAAGGTGAAAAACTGAAATGCCGGGATGAGGATTATTCTCCTTCGGGGAGGTAGGCGGATTCGAGGTCGATTTGGAAGGACCAGCGGAGCGGGGTTTCGGGGGATTTGCCTGCGGTGTCCTTCCAGTTGACGATGACCTGGCAGCTTGGCTGGCGCAGGCGGCGGTTGACTTGCCAGGAGAATTTTTTGGTTTCAGCGGCGAAGTTTGCGGGGACCTCGCCGAAGCCGGAGACCTTCATGGTGAGGGTTTTGGGGTCGAGGTTTTCGAGATTTGATAGATCGGCGGAAATTTCCGGGAGGCGGGTGTTGATGATCGCGCCGGCTTCCGGGGTCACGGGGTAGGCGGTCGTTTGGACCAGTCCGCCGATCGAGCCGCCGGGTTCGCCGAGGCTTTGGGCTTCATTGAACTTGGTGGCGGTTTCGAAGTTGAGGTTGTGGTTGCCGTGAATGATGTAGCGGGGGAGCAGGCGATTCGGCAGCGAGCGTTTGATTCTGCCGGGCACGACGGTGAACAGGAAATCGTAGCCGAACTCCTCGCCGAGTTGATACATTTCCTCGGTGTGGAAGCCGCCGGGGTAGGCGTAGGTGTTGATTGGTTTGCCGGGGAATTTGGACTCCAGGAATCGCTTGGACTCGCCCATTTCCTTGCGGAGAAATCCATCCAGCGCATCCGGGCCTTTTTTGCGGAAGCTTTTCACGGTGATGGGGAACGGGTGACTGACCGAGTGGCTGCCGATCGACGCGCCATTGGCGGTCATTTCCTGGATCATGGCCATGCTGAGGGAGCGGCCGCCGATATCGACATAGTTCTTGTAGAGGAAAATGGTGAAGGGAAAACCGAACTCCTTGAGAACGGGGTAGGCATCGGTGTAAACGGCTTTCCAACCGTCGTCGAAGGTGATGAGGATGGATTTTTCCGGGATGGTCTTCTCGCCTTTTTTCCAGGCGGTGAATTCCTCAAGCGTGATGACCTTGATGCCGAGTTGGCGGATGGTTTCCATTTGCTTGCGGAACTTGGAGGTGCGGATCCGCATTTCGGTTTCCGGCAGGTTTTCCGCCATGTCGTGGTAGCCGATGATGGAGACCCGGCTGCCGTCGTCGGGAATGGCGGGGATTTCCGGCGGTGGTGCTGCCACGGGAGCGGGAGTCTGCGCCGAGCTGGGGCTCGGCGCTCCCGGGGTGGCGGGTGCCGGAACGTCCTGGGCCCAGGTGCCGAGGGTGGCGAAAAAGGTGAAAATCAGGGTGAGCTTCGTCATCAAGGCGGGCACGGTAGGACTGGCGGTGGATTTTTGGAAGTCCCAAGACAGGTGATCCCGGGTGGTCATTTCAAATCCTGGACGGAGCCGACGATGGCATTTCGCACTGGCGGGCTGGACAGGTTTCCCATGTGGCCGCCGCGCGGGAAGACGGTGAGGTGCGAGGAGCCGAAGGTGGAGGATATCCAGGAAAGATCCTCCGCGCGCAGGAGGAAGTCGTTGCGATTGGTGATTACGCGGATTTTTTTCTGGCGACGCAGGGCGGCGGTGTGGGTGGTGAGGTCGCCCTCGCGGCGGAGTTCGGTGATGTCGATGCCTTTTTGCTGATAGTAGGGGATCGCGAATTTCTGGAAATAGTCGCTGAAGGTGAGGTTCATGATTTCGCGGTAGCAGTCCTCGCGCCGCCACGGGTTGAGCGGCGTTTTCAGCACGCCCATGTTGTTGCGCCGCTGGCTGCTGTAAACGATGTCGCGGAGGGCGACGCGGAATGTCAGGCCGATGATGTATTTCGACTCGATGCCCTCGAACGGCGGGACGGCGCTCGGATCGGCGGGGAGGGTCAGGCTTTTGGCGACTTTGTGGGCGGCGTTGTTCAGGCGGGCCTGGCGCTCGGCGGCGGGCCAGGCGAGCGGGGCGCGGTTGTAGCCGTCGAGGTGGCGCGAGCCGTATTGCAGATTGACGGGCGGATTGATGGCCACGTAGCGGTCGAAGCGCAGCAGGTCGGCGGGTGCTTGTTTCTCATCCGCTGCGATGCGCAGGCTGAGGAAGCCGCCCATCGAGAAGCCCATGAGCGTTTTTTTGCCGAGACGGCCGGGAAATTTTTTTGCCAGCAGCTTGTCGATTTCCGTCATGGCCACATGGAGGTCGCGGCTGTCCACCTTCGGATAGGCGGGAAGATCGGCGGATGATGCGCGTTCCATGAATTCCGGTTGGAAGACGCTGGAGGTGGTGACCACCGAGAAACCGTTCTGATAGAGCAGCTCCGCCGCCCAGACCGTGGCCAGCGAGAGCCGGTGCGAGCTGAGGCCGGGGGAAATGTAAACGATCGGCGCGGTGTCGCGCTGGAGCCAGCAGTTGAACTTCAGGTTTTTCCCGGTGGACGGGATTTTGACGGACATTTCACGACTGCTGAAGGGGAACTCGGGATTCGCGAGAGGCAGCCTGACGGCTCCCAGGGTTTCCAGTGTCGGGAGGTCGATCGGGCCCCTGAGCCGCCAATCGGGCTGCCCGTCCTTGGTGGCGTAGGTCCATGCGTATTTGGCGAGGGCGTAGGAATCCTTTTCGGAAATGATCAGGCGGGCGGCCTCCTCGGTGCTCTCGGTCAGGCGGTTGAAGCGGGTGGCCGGGCCGATCGGCTGATAGGCCGCTCCCGCGTAGTTCCATGGCTCGGCGGCGAAATCCAGCGCGGTGCCGGAAGCGTTCCGTTCATCGCTGGGGCCGAGGAAGGGGATGACGACAAACGCATGCGGCTGCCAGCCCCAGGTGCCGAAGGTCTGGCTGAAATCCGCCTCGGATTGCGGGATGTTCCATTTCGTCGCCACGTCGAAAAATCCCGCCCCGCCGGCGGTGGTGTTGGCGAGGAAGCGCACTGTTTCGTCGCCCGCGCCGGCCCAGCGGCCTTGCAGCGCGTGGTTGAGCAAACGGCCGGGATAGGTGAAATTCCGCCTGAAGTGGTTGATCGAGAGCCGGACCGGTGGCGGCAGGACCGCCCGGTAGGCCTTGCCCGCCGGTTGCGCCGCGACCAGGATGCCTTGGTTCATGGCCCAGATGCCACGATTCACGGGTTCCAGCGGGTCGTCGATGAAATCGGGAGTGGGGGCGGGATGGTTTACCGCAGTGTGCGGGGTGGCCGGGCCCGTCGGCGACGCGCAGGAAGCGAGGGCAACCGCCAGGATCGCAGACGAGGCGTGGCGGGGAAAACGGGCGGTGCGCGGAAGAACGGAGCGGATCATCGGAGGTGGATGGGACAGGGGAGGCGGAGGCTAGCTCGCCTCCCGATCACGGCAAGAGTGATGTGGAAATGTCCGGTTTTCGAGAATTTTCGGCGTCGGCCGGGGGAAAGTTCTCAAGAAGTGATTTTTTCAAGGTGGCGGGCATCGACGCAGCGCGCAAATACACTGTTGGGCAACTCGTCGCGATAGCGGCGGCATTCCGATGCGATGCCATTCCGCAGATCGTTCCCCAGCGGGAAGTAAACAATGGAAATCTGACCCCGTTTCCGGAAAACTCCGTCGTCTCAAATCCCGACCCGCAAATCTCTCGC
>CAYXZE010000294.1:0-3813 GCA_964469395.1 uncultured Luteolibacter sp. | reverse complement strand
TATTCGGAAAATGATAAGATAGGTTGACATATTCCAAACGGATATGATCGCCCCGTTCCACAAAAGGCTCAGCATAGCGATAGAAGTTTTCTTCACCAGCAGGAATTGGGTATATCATTGCCGGCACATTGGTATTGGCTTCGTCACCGGGCTGTTGCCACCTTTTGTTAAAATCTCCATGGCCATTCCATGTCGAGAACAGTGAACTGTATATAACGGTTTCTCTTCTGAAATAATAATCAAATTTGTAGGTCATGCGAAATGTCATGGACCATTCTTTCCATGAAATAGTATTTCCGAACGAACCAAATAACCTGGGCTGGATACGCCCATGATAGACTAAATCGTCTATGGTAGCATTTGCACCTGTAAATTGCCGATAATCCCGTGAAACTTCACCATCTAATAGCCCTAAAGGTGCCCCATTCTCGCGATCAAGCCCCATCCACTTATAGGAATACATGGAATAGACAGGGGAACCTTCTCTGCCTGAAATTCTGTTTGTTGCACCGACGAATTGTGAAGCTAAATCATTTTCCATGTGGTACTTTGTTACCTTGTCATTGTTCATGCTAAGGTTGAGGTTCGACATCCATCTGATTTTGCCTGTTGTATTAATGGTGTTGAGTGTCACATCCACCCCACGTCCTGACATGGAGGCCACATTTTTGACGATAAAAGCATCTACTCCACTTGTATAGTCCATAGGAGAAATACCATATAGATTTGTCGCTTGTTTGTGGTAGCCTTCAATGGTTCCTGAAATGCGGTTGTTGCGAGTAGCAAAATCCAGACCGATATTTGTCATGCCCACCGTTTCCCATTTAAGCTCTGGGTTAGCGTAATTATCAAATCTGGCATAAGGTGTCTGTGTAAATGGATTGGGACCTACATACCTTATAGTGGTCAGTGCGACCATAGCGGGATTCAAATTGCCTGTTCTACCATAGGTAGCCCTAAGCTTCAAGTGGCCGATAGGATTATCTCGCCAAAAACGTTCTTTGGAAATAATCCATCCAATACCTGTAGACCAAAACGGATTCCACTTATCGTTTACGTTCAGTCCGAAGAGATTTGATGCATCCCTTCTCGCACTAAATGTGGCCGTATATTTGTCAAGAAGCATGTACGATCCGTTAAAGAACGTTGAAATAAAGCGATCCTCCCTTTGGTTTAAAGATAGACCACTGGACATCGTTACATTTGCTCCTGTAATGTAATGTGTGTGAGGAACTGTTAGGTTAAAAAGTGAATAAGCCAGATTATCAGGATTGTATCCATACAGTCTATTACTATTGGAATTTATGGATACACTCCGCACCTCGGTACCAAGCAAGCCATAGATTTTATGAACAGGTGTATCCCAGTTGAAATTCAATTGTCCCCTAAGATTATGGGCCGTACGGTTGTTGTTTGAACGATCTAAGATGCCGCCTTTAGGAACCTGAAAGTCTATACCTCCAGTAGTGCTGTTTGCTTTGGCATAGCTATTGACAGTATTTCTTGCCTCGTAACTTTCCAGATCCCGAAGATTTTCAGAAAGACCTGTTTGCTTTTGGAACTGATATTTAAGGGATAACCTAAACCATTTGGGCAGGCTGTATTCCACGGCTGTAGACAGTAGTGTATTTTGATTTGATTGCATAGAGGTACTGTGCCTGTAATCTTCCAACGGATAATATTTCCAGTCCAACAGTTCCGAATGGACGTCATTTTCCAGAAATGGAGCACGCCAGTCTTTGTAGATAGGGAGTGCATTTCCATTCGCATCGGCAAGTTCGGCATAGGGAAAGAGTCCGCTATTGTAGGCGCTGACATTTCCATATCCGGGTCTGCCGCTCTCGCTGCCAAGAAAGGAAATATTAATCCCTGCGTCAAAGACCAGGCTTTTACCGATATTTATCCTTGAATTGGTCAGGAAAGTATTTCTTTTGGTCTTTTGGCCAAGGTTGTCCGTTAAGACTGCATTGCTTGCTGAGGCATTCCAGACAAATCTATCCGACCCTTGACCCAGTCCCAATGTACTCTGCTGCTGAACGCCCGGTTGGTACATGTACTTCAAAAAATCATTTCGGACATCCAACGTACGTAACCTGTCCAACTCCCTGTTGATTTCCGCTATAGCATCCGGATCGGTTGCGGATGCCCGGCGTATAAAAAGCTCGACAGCAGGAGACAATACGGGTTTGCTTCTCGAATTGATCATGGAAGTATAATATCCTTTTTCAAAAAGCATGCTCTCCACATCGATCATATCCGATGAGCTGATGCGGTCGATTGAGAAAAGATCCGGTTTTGTCTCTATTGAAGTTAAGGTGCTGAAATTAGTCTTTAGTTTTTGGTTAAGGCGTCCCTTTTTAGATGTGATCACGATCACACCGTTACCTGCCCGTGCTCCCCAGATGGATGCAGCAGACGCATCCCTTAGGATGGTGATAGTTTCGATATCATCGGGATTGATACTTGCCAGATCGCCTTCGTATGGGAAATTATCCAAAACGATCAACGGAGTTGTTTCACCCAGGATCGTGCTCATGCCCCTTACCAAGAGTTGATCCGATCCACCTCTTGAATTGCGGTCAAGCACAACACCCGAAGCTACCGCAGGCAGCCTATCCATGATATTGAAATTGATCTGTTCGTTTATCCGCTCATTTCCTATGACGGCAAATGAGCCTGTAGACCGTTCCCTAGGGAGCTTGTCGTATCCGGTTGAAACATATACCTCTTCCAACGCAACAGATCCTCTTCCGAGCCTTATCACATGGCTTTGGCCTGTCGTCAGTAGTGTATCCAAGGCTATATAACCCACCGCCGAAAAACGGACAGGCACTTGTTCATTAGCTGTACGGATCTTGATGCTGAATACCCCGTTTTGATCCGTTTTTGTCATCGAATCATCAGCGGACAGGTGTACCGTTACATCTGCTATCCCCGCGCCTGTGGCTCTATCAACTGACCGTCCCCTTAGCGTCTGCCCTTGTGCGAAAAGTTGATTCGCGCAAAATAGGCTAAGGGATAATATGAAAGTTTTATATAGTAGTTTATTCATGTCCAGTAGGTTTTGTCTTTTTTATGGTAAATATGGTCACATCTCTAATGGCCTCTTCGAGTTGAAGTCCCATCTTCGCCAATTGTCTGTTCAATTCTATCAAATCGTTGGTTACGGTCAACTGTGCATCGATGTTTCCTTTGTAGCCTGTCTCGTTGACGATGTACTTCCCGGTCATGTTATTGTCCATCAGGAGACCTTGAAAAAATGGTAACGGAGCGTTTTTCAGATTAATTTGGCCTGTCCAGTCCACTTCGCGCAATCTTTTCTCTCCCGATGTACCGAGTTCAGAGCTTTCATCAAGCTTTTTAAGTACGAGACATTGTCTAGGTTCCGTGTCCATGCCTGCAACTAGCCCTGATGCCACATTCAGCATATTTAAGATATGGTTATAAAACTCGACTTTACTTTCGAAAGCGGAAATGATATCAAGGGTGTAAATTTCGCCGAGCTCAACAGTATCGTCTATCTGAAAATCCTCATCAAACAATGTTTGCCCCATTTGATAGCACAGGTCATATGCTAGTCCTTTGTATATGAGCAATAACGGTGTATTGATGTACGTCCTGCTAAGAAATCCCGCTCTCGTATTGCGCGGGAACTTAAGCATTGGAAGATAGTCCTGTCTTCCTTTTAGTACAAGTTGATACAGTTGTACACTTGCTGTATCGACCTTATCATCCAAGAGCAAAGGTCTACTCTTATCAATACGTGTTTTCTGTTTGATGTCCAACTGCTGTCCGGAAAAAAAACGTTGCATG
>CAYXZE010000293.1:0-3815 GCA_964469395.1 uncultured Luteolibacter sp. | reverse complement strand
AGGCGGATTATATCAGCGTGCCGGTCGAAGGCCCGTATAAGGCGGATCATTACCGTTATTGAGGCTCAGGCGTTTTCGCCAATTCCCCGAACAGCCAGCCGTGTAAACGGCTGGCTGTTTTTTGAGGGAGAAATTCGGATGAGTGTAACTGAAAGTGGCGGGAAAAATAAGGAGGGTCGGACTTCGGCCGACCTGCCGATGCGCGGCGAAAGCAGAGGCGTGAAGCTCGTCTCTTTCTCTTCCCATCGGCGGGTGGGCCGAAGTCCCACCCTCCTTATTTTGGGCGGGAACACTCGCTGTCGCTCAATCCGCGGCTGGCGGTCTGACTGAGGCGGATTCCATCAGCGAGCGCCGCGTGCCTAACAGATGTGCGCCCTGCGGGTCGATGAGGAAATACCCGGCCAGCGCGCGTCTGCCTAACAACATCGGGCAGAGCATTTCCGAGCGGTTCGCCAGACTCACCAGAATGCTCCAGCGGAAACCACCTGCCAGAACGGCGGTGGTTTGGATGAAAATCCGTTTGCGGGCGATGCCGCCGGAGCTTCTCACCCGCGCCAGCCGCGCTACCGGGGCTTCACAGGCGATGACTTCGGCGTGGTGGTTGGTGGTGGTGAAGCGGACGCTTTTTTCATCCGCGGACAGCACGACGTTTTCCGCATGGATGCTGGAGCTGCGGGCGCCGCTGTCGGTCTTGGCATTCAAGGGGAAAACCCCGAGGTCCGGCAGCGCGATCCATTCCCGGCGGCCGATGATCAGGCGCGGCATGGCCGGTCCGCGCGACGGCAAGCCGAGCGAAGCGGCGAGTTCCCGCGAGGGGTGCCCGGTCGCTTCGGGGACGGCTTTGAAAATGGGTTTCACGAGTTGAGCAGTGAGGCGGCCATCGCCCGGGCCTGTTCGCCGCCGCCGCCTAACATTCGGACGAGTTCCTGGATCCGGGTTTCCCCGCTCACCGGATAGAGCCGCGAACGGGTGCGGCCTGCGGTCACTTCTTTTTCCACCACGAAATGGTGGGTGGCGATGGCGGCGACCTGCGGGAAATGGGTGATCGCGACGACCTGGTGGCGCAGGCCCAGCGCGGCCATCTTGCGGCCCACCGCCTTGGCGACCTCGCCGCCGACATTGGCGTCGATCTCGTCGAAGACCATCAGCGGCGTCGCATCCTGGTCCGCCAACGCGGATTTTACGGCGAGCATCACGCGGCTGATTTCGCCCGATGAGGCGATTTGGCGCAGCGGCAAAAGCGGCTCTCCCGGGTTCGGGCCGAATTGGAATTCCACCGACTCGAACCCTTGCGGGCCGGGTTCCGCCAGTGTTTTCAACGGTACTTCGAACGACGATTGCTTGAAGCCCAGGTCCTTGAGCTGCCCGGAAATTTCCTTCGCCAGTTTTGGCGCGGCCTTGCGGCGGAGCGTGGCCAGGGCTTTTCCCGCGGTATCCAGAGTGGCGCGGCAGGCGGCGAGTTCGCGTTCGAGGGTTTCGAGTTTTTCGCCGCGGTTTTCGATGGTGTCCAGGCGGGCGGCGGCGGCGTCGCGGCGGGCGAGCACGTCGGTGAGCGACGGGCCGTATTTTCGCTTGAGCGACTCCAGCAGATTGACCCGCTCTTCAAGAGTGGCGGCTTCCGCGGGGTTGATGTCGAGCTCGTCCGCGTAGTCGGTGAGATTGCTTTCCAGATCTTGAAGCTCCAGACAGGCGGTTTCCAGCGAGGCGGTTCGCTCGCGGATCGAGGGATCGAGTTTTTCCAAATCCCTTACCAGTCTCTGGACTTCGCCCAGACGTTCGAGGATTCCGTCGTCGCTGTTCAGCGCGGCGGACGCGGCGGCGGCGGCTTCCACGAGGCGGCTTGCATTGGACGCCCGCCTCCAGCGATCTTCCAAATCCTGCTCGTCTTCCGGCTTCAGGTGCGCTCCGTCGATTTCCTGAAGCTGGTGGCGCAGCAATTCGAGTTCCTGTTCGCTCGCGTTTTCCGCATGGCGGATTTCCTCCAGCTCGGCGGCTTTCATGCGCCACGAGCGGTGGAGATCGCGGTAGCTGGAAACGGCGGATTCCGCACCCGCGTAAGCATCCAGCATGGAAAGCTGGCGCTCCGTGGAAAGCAGCGACTGGTGATCGTGCGGTCCGTGCAAATCCACCAGATGCTCTCCAAGCCGCTTGAGCAGCGTCAGCGTGACCGGTGAGTCATTGATGAACTGCCGGTTCGCTGTTTGTCCGATCACCCGCCGGATGATGAGCTGCGTGTCGTCGCAAGGATCCAGCCCGCCGTCTTCGAGGATCGCATTGATTTCCAATGGGTCTTTCAGTTCGAAAACGGCTTCCACCGAGCAGGTTTCCTCACCGGTGCGGATCAGGGATTTTTCCGCCCGTTCGCCGAGCACGAGCTTGAGCGCGCCGACGATGACGGATTTTCCGGCTCCGGTTTCCCCGGTGACGCTGATCAGCCCGGCACCGAGTTCCCATGCGAGTTCATCGACCAGGGCGAGATTGCGGATTTTAAGAAGTGTGAGCATGCGTTGACTGGTGCGGATCATGCACACCCCTCAGCCGCTGGCAATCGCCCGCTGGATTTCGCGCCGGGGAAATTTTCCGCCAGCCGGGAGCGCCGGGGATACGACTGGCGCGCGTCCGCTTGGCGGAGCACGGCGCTCAATCCCCGTTTGGCAAGCCGAGAAGGTCGATCAGGCGCTGCAGGTCGTCATCGCCGTAATACTCGATCTCGATTTTACCCTTTTTCGCGGAATGCTGGATGGCGACGTGGGTGGCGAGGTGCTCGCGGAGGCGGTTGGTGATGGCGCGGACGTGGATGTCCACCTCGCGGGCGGCGGGGGCTTTTTTCGCGTCGCCGGATTCCTGCGGCTCGTCGTTGATGAAGGTCTGGACGAGTTTCTCGGTGGCGCGGACGGTGAGCGCGCTGCGGATGATGCGGTCGGCAACGATCAGCTGGGTGTCCTGATCCTTGATGGCGAGGATCGCCTTGGCGTGGCCGACCGTGAGGCGGGCCTGGGCGACGAGCATTTGCACATCCTTGTGGAGGCCGAGCAGACGCATGGCGTTGGCGACGCTGGCGCGGGACTTGCCGACGCGGACGGCGATTTCATCCTGTTTGAGGGAAAATTCCTCGGCGAGGCGGACGTAGCCGGCGGCTTCTTCCATCGGGTTGAGATCCTCGCGCTGGAGGTTCTCGATGAGCGCCATTTCCAGAACGTCGCGGTCGGACGCTTCGCGCTCGATGACCGGCACGGTGGCGAGGCCGAGTTTTTTCGAAGCGCGCCAGCGGCGTTCACCGGCGATGAGTTCAAGCTTGCCGTCCACCGCGCGGACGATGAGCGGCTGGATGATGCCGTGCTGGCGGATCGACTCCATCAGGTCGTCCAGGGGGGACTCGATGAAGGTGGTGCGCGGTTGCAGCGGGCTGGGGACGACCCGGTCGAGCGGCACGTCGCGGACGCGTTTGAAATCTTCCGCCGTGGTGATGGCGTCGGCCACTGGTGGGGCCACACTTTTTTTAATGAGTGCTCCGAGTCCTTTTCCGAGTGCCTGTTTCGCCATGGGGCGGAGAGGGTTACGCGGGGCCGCGGGGAAATCCAAGCGGAATCCGGTCGGGCATGGCGCGAACGGCGTGAATTCAGGGATTTTTTTTAAAAAAACACGGTAGCAGGGGGGCGGGTGCCGGATTTCCGGCAAGCTTGACGGCGGAGTGGCCAGAGGGCATCCCTTGCCGCGTGAAACCGACGTTATTTGTTTTTCCGCTCATCGCCCTGGCGCTGGCCGCCGGCGGAGCTGCCGCCCAGGACGGGCCGCCGCCGCTGGCTCCGCTGCCG
>CAYXZE010000292.1:0-3821 GCA_964469395.1 uncultured Luteolibacter sp. | reverse complement strand
CGGTCTGGATCATCCACTCGGGACGCGACTTGGATTGCAGGAAGCCCTGCGTGATCTTGAGGCGCTTGAAGAGCTTCTTCTTGTTTTGCTTGAAACGTGTGGTTCCGAGCTCTTCTTCAAGTGCGACAATGAGCGCCGGAAGATCGCACTGGCGGAGCAGCTCCATGATGGCGGCGGCACCCATGCCGGCTTGGAACGAACCGTCACCGTAGGTGTCTTCCGCTTCGCGGAGCTCGTTTTCGGTGAGGAACTGGCCGACTTCGAGGGCGGTGTTACCCTGTTCGGTTACGACGTAGTCCTCATAGTAAATGACGCGCTCCAACTGGCGGGCGCTCATGTCGAGCATGAGGCCGATGCGGGAAGGCGTGCACTTGTAGAACCAGATGTGGGAAACCGGCACGGCCAGTTCGATATGGCCCATGCGCTCGCGACGGACGCTGCTGAGGGTCACTTCGACGCCACAGCGGTCGCAGACGACGCCCTTGTGCTTGATGCGCTTGTATTTGCCGCAGGCGCACTCCCAGTCGCGGGTTGGCCCGAAAATCCGCTCGCAGAAGAGACCGCCTTTTTCGGGATTGAAGGTCCGGTAGTTGATGGTTTCCGAGTTCTTTACCTCGCCCTTGGACCAGGAACGAATGACTTCCGGGGAAGCGACGGTGATGGAAACTTGATCGAAGACCTCAGGGTGTTCATCCAACCCAAAGAGTTCGCGTAGGTTGGAATCGACACTCATAGGGTCTCGGACTGAGCCAGACTGAATAGTTTCCTGCTTCCTTCCTTCCTCGATGAAATGAATCCTCTCTTTTCAGCCTTTCTCAGGATGCTATCCAGTTCATCCTTAGGCATGACACCTCGTGCAGATTCCAGATCCTTCCGGGAATATTCGACTCCATGTTCAGTGAAAACGCTCATCAAAGTGCACAGAATTTCCTCATCCTCTTCGGATTTATCAGCTAATGGTTCCTCCTCGCAGATGAAATTGTGCTCAAACGACAGCAGGGGCTCCTTCTGCTTTTCGATCTCCGTATTCGCATTTCCCTGGGCGGCGTTCAAAAGTCGCGAGACATAGTCTGTCCAGGAACCCGTATAACCGTTACAAGCCGCCCTCATTGCATTGTCGCTGACTGCTAGTATTTGGATCAATTCGGCACAATCGCGGTCGAGTTCTTTTTTTCGAGTTCCAGTCAAGGATGCATTCCCTCGAATTTTCTTAAGCTCGTCCTTGGACAACGGTTCAAACCCCTTGAAAGCAGGATCCGCAGATGATTCCGTGAATTTTCTGCGCGTGGTCGGACGCTTGATCCGATTAAGATGCATCGCAAGGATGGTCCTGATAAGCAGATGAATTTCTTCCGTATCGTCGGTTCTGGTTTCAACCATCTGACACGGGATCGCGGTGATTCTGATGAGCCTCATAAGAGTCGATAGAAGTTCTTTTCTCTGAGTGGATCTCTCAATCTCATCATCGTATTTCTTACGCACCATCGCGTAGAGTCTGTTATCGATTCGTTCCTTGCTTTCGGAGTTCCAATAAGCTGGCAGAGGCTTAGAACCGCCCTCCATACCAAGTATTGATTCGATTCGGGATTTGGATTCCAAGGTCTTGAGCCGCGTGAAGGGAGCTTTGAAAAAATCTCTTATCCTAGACGGGGCGCTGCTAACGCCCCGCGATTCCGCCAAATGGATTTCTATTCCCAGACTCACCAGAATTCTTACCGCTTCAAGTGATTTGGCTAGAGAGTCACGGGACGAAGCCCCTTTTCTTGAGTGTTTCGCACTCCAGAAAAGCAGACAATCGACAAGGTCGGCCTCAATCTGAGAGGTCGGCACGGAATTATCCAGCGCCTCTGCGATCCATTGGTCGACCGGAAGCCAGTCATTGGAAATTGCGAGTTGTTGCATGGCAATCGGGATCACATGTCCATGAATTCTTCCATGCCAGTAGTTGCTTCCGCACCAAATTTCTGGATTGCCTTCCGATGAAACCTTGCGAGCGTGCTACGAACAAACTTTGATCGCCTTTCTTCGGAAGCCGCGTCGAAACTTTCATCGTCCGCATCCGATTCGCTTTCAATGTGGTCCTTGCCCATAGCTCCTCTCACGGACTTAAGAAGCGCGTTGGTGAAACCTAGATTCTTTGCAATTTCGGCCATTGTTCCCTGTTCTCCTGCGTCGATGATATTTACCAGTTCCTCACCGTGATAGCCAATTTCACACATCATGCAGGCAGCGAATAGATCCAAGTGATCTTCAAAAAGATCCTTGAACTTCGACTGTTTTTCAATGGGTCGGCTCAATACCACGGCGGTCAGGAAATCATTAATGTCCTGAGCCGGCCCGCGTGGATCCTCATTAAGACGGCTTAAACTTCTTCTTGCTAGGATCGCCAGTATGCAGTCTGCGGCGATATCTGGCTTGATCAAGCCTGCTGCCTGATTCGGTTTTGTATAGTCGAATGCTTCTGTGAAAAGGCGTGCAATATCGACCGTTTCCATTTCACCAATCACAAGAGCCAGCGCTTCATCACCTTTATTATTGGCAATCACCTCCATCACCGCGTTCGCGCGAGCTGGATCCTTGATTCGATCAAGGATCAGCAACTTGTATTCGTTTTTTTCTTCGGAATTATTCATTGTTTCAGATTCTTGAGAAAGGTTTTGGTAAGTGGATTGTTTGAAAGCGAATGAGTGACGAAAATCACCATGGTTGCGTGCGATGGGTATTGCTCTTTGATTTCCCGCCACTTGTGCAGCTTTGACTCAACAATCGACGTGGCCCGGCGAGCACTTATTAACTCGAGGTGCTCCTCAAGGCGATGCTCAGGCCAATTAATGGAGTCCCGTAGTGTCCTAATGTATGGTGCGTCATTAAATCGAATATGGCCCGCGAAAATGGTGGCAACGTATTCTGGAGTTGCCAGAAGTTGGTCAAGAGGAGCCTGGGAAAGTTCATTTTGCATTTTCAAAAACTGATCCCACTTAGTATCCGCCTCCATTGAGGCAAACGAGTTGACGAGCTCTGTAGCACATTCATTTATTTCATGGTAATTCATAATGGTCGTCTTTTTTGGATTGATGCGAGGTATTCACTAGTAATCTCAGTTGCTTCTTTTCTGGCGTCGTTCACGCCGCTTCGTCGTCGCTCAAGGTCATGAACTGCTCTTTTGACTGGGTCTCCAATCAACGAATAGGCCTCTTGGATTTTTTTGAATTCCTCGGGGTCTCCTCCAACATCGGGGTGGTGGGTTCGAGCCAGCTTCCGATAGGCTTCTTTGATTTCGCGATCCGGTGCTGTTGATAAGGCACCAAGGACTTGGTATGGATCGTTGACAGGCATGTGACTTAGAACAGGGCGAAATTTTGTGTTGATTGACAGGTAATCTTAAGCCCTTGCGGTAGTTCACATTGGCCTGGCGGGATTGACCAGCATTTATGGTGATGCCGATGCGGCCTCAGAGGCGGTCGGCGAGGGTGGGTTGGGTTTGGGGAGGGGCTCCGTTGTGGATGGTGCAAGCGGTGATTAGCAGGTCCATGCGAAGATCGTCGAGTTGAAAGTGGCCGGCTTGGCGGAATTCGCGGGCGAGTTGGGCGCTGCGGGGGCCGTGCTGAGGATCGCCATATTCATTTTCCCGGCAGGAATCGTGGAAGACGGCGAAGAGGCGGACGATTTCCTCATCGGCCGCGTGATAGCGGGCGAGATAAAGGCCGTTGCGGCGGACGGTGAGCCAGTGGGACGGGCCGTGGATGGAATCCGGGCCGAGGCGGAAGCGGGCGGTGACGAGATGCCAGGGCGTTTGTTCGGATGGGGAGGGCATGGGGGAT
>CAYXZE010000291.1:0-3822 GCA_964469395.1 uncultured Luteolibacter sp. | reverse complement strand
CGGCGGCGGGTGTTTCGACGTTCGGGGCGGGATCGCTGTCGATCGGGGCGATGGTTTCAAGCTCCGGCTCGGGAGCGGCTTCGGGTTCTTGCCGGACCACGCTGTCGGCTTCCGCGAACGGGCGCTCGTTACCGAACAGTGAAGGCACGGCGGCAATGGCGCTGCGGAATCTGGAGAGCGGGGAAACGGACTCGGGAATCGGGGCAGGGGCCGGTTCTTCGGCCTGCGCCGGTTCGGGGGCGGGGGCCGGGGCTGGCTCTTCCTTCACCGGCTCCGGGGCGGTCGCAACGACCGGTTCGGGCTCGGGTTCGGGCTCGGCGGCAACGACCGGTTCGGGTGCGATTTCCGGTTCGGGTGTGATTTCCGGTTCGGAAAGGGTTTGCTCCACGGCAGGGGCGATCCGGAATGGGGAATCGGGAGCGGGGGAAGGAGTGTAGCCCTGGCTGGGATCGAGAATCGGATTTTCCCGCGTGCGATCACTGAGGGTGTCACGCGGCGCCATGGCCAGCGAGTCCTCGGGCAGCGCACTGATCAAGGTGATGGAAAGCGAGTCAGCCATCGCCGGATCAATCGCCGCGCCGAACAGGACGTGGGCCTTGTCCGGGACGAATTTCTGCAGGCGCTGCATCAGCAGCTCGATTTCGAACAACGTGAGATCCTCGCCGCCGGAAAGGTGGACAAGCACGGTTTGCGCGTCTTTGAGCAGGGCTCCTTGATCGAGCAGCGGGCTGTTGAGCGCGTTTTTTAAGGCCTTGGCGGCGCGATCCTTGCCGGAGGCGATGCCGGAACCGAAGAGGCAGCGCGAGCGGTTGGTCCGCAGCGCGCTCACCAATTCGTCGAGGCCCACGTTGATCAAGCCGGGCCGGATCACCAGCCGGATCACCGCCTTGATCGACTCGCAAATCATGAAATCCGCGGCGGCGAAGGCCTCGTGGATGCCTTGCTTGGCGAGGACGAGCTCGCCCATGCGGTTGTTGTCAAAGGTGACGAGCGCGTTGGACAAGACGGCGAGTTCGTTGAGCGCGGTTTCCGCCTGTTCGCGCCGGCGCTTGCCTTCAAAGGCGAAGGGCATGGTGGCGAAAACCACGACAAAGGCTCCTTCCTCGCGGGCGATGCGGGTGACGATGGGGGCCGCGCCGGAACCGGTGCCGCCGCCGAGACCGGCGCACAGGAACACGATCCGGCGGCCCTTGAGCGAGGCGCGGATCTGATCTTCGGTCTCCAGCATGGCCTGCTGGCCGAGCACCGGATCCCCGCCGGCACCGAGACCCTTGGTGAGGTTCACGCCGAGCTGGATCTTTTCCCGGGCCAGACAGGAGGAAAGCGTGCGGACGTCGGTATTGATGGCCAGCAGCTCGGCTCCCTCCATGCCGTCCAGCGCGATGCGCTCCAGCATGTTGGCTCCGGCACCGCCGAGACCGATGATTTTGACGGATGAAGTGGGAATGGTTTGCTGGGGATCGCGGTTGTAGGAGATCATGGTGTTGAAGAGGTTATGGGTTGAAAGCTAGAGGTCGGGAGCGGGTTGGCATCGGCATGTTTCCAAATAACAAATACTCCGTAACTTCTAACGGGATTCATTTTCCGAACGGCCAGAACATGCGGCCGATTTTTCCGAACATGCCGGGTGGTTTGGCGCGCTCGGTTTCGAGAATCTGAGCGTAGCGGATGAGGCCGATGGCGGTGGCGTAGCGCGGGTCCTTGAAGCTGGCCTGCACGCCGCTGATTTCCGGTGGCTCGGGGCGGTAGATGTCGCGGCCGAAAATATCGAAGGCGAGTTCGCTGAAGCCGCGCATCAGGCTGGTGCCGCCGGTGAGGAAAACCCCCGCTCCGATGGATTCCACCGCGCCTTCCGGCAGGCGGGCGCGCACGAGCTTGAGCGTCTCCTCCAGCCGCTGACGGATGATTTCATTGAGCATGCCGCGGGCGACCTCGACTTCGGCGAAGCCGCGGTCGTCGGTGAGCTTGGCGGTGCCCACGGATTTGGCGGGATCCGACGAGGCGTCGCCTTCCGTGATTTTAAGGCTGTCCGCTTTGGAAAACGGCAGGCCGGTGACCAGGTGGATGTCGTTGGTGACGTGGTCGCCGCCGACGGGAATGCAGCCGGACGCGGCGATGGCTCCGTTCAGGTAGAGCACGTAATCCGTGGTGCCGCCGCCGATGTCGATGACCAGCGCGCCGCGTTCGCGCTGCTCGCGGTCGAGCGCCATCTGGGCGGTGGCGATCGGTGAGAAAACAATGTCATCCACTTCCAGCGGCATTTCCCGGACGAGCTTGATGCTGTTCTGGATGCGGGTGCCGATGCCGTGAACCACATGGAAGTCCGCCTCCACCGTTTTGCCGAAAAGCCCGGCCGGCGAGGTGGAGTGCTCGAGACCGTCCAGCCAATAGTTGCGGATGATCGGGTGCAGATAAACGTGGTCCTGGGGAATGTGAACCTCGCGGGCGATGGTGCGGGCTTCCTCGACATGCTCGAGCGTGACCGTGGGCTCGCCATCCGGCAGGCGGTAGGTGCCGCGGTGGTTGATTCCCTGGATGTGGGAACCGGTGACGGCGAGAAAAACGCTGCCGATCTCGACATCGCTGGCGTCCTCCGCCTTGGCGAGGGCGTCCTTGAGACAGGCGCGGGCCTGCGAGAAATCGTAGATCTCGCCTTTTCTGACACCTGCGGTTTTCGTGACGCCGATGCCGAGGATCTTGACGGCGCTGTCCGCCTTCACCTCGCCGACCACCATGCAGGTCTTGCTGGTGCCGATTTCGAGTCCGACGTGAATTTTCGTGCGACGTGCCATGGAGTGGGATTGCTTGCGGGAAAGGGATCAGTTGCGGTTGAGAAGCGTGTTCAGATCGCGGGAGCGGCGGTCTTCGCGGGTTTGGTCCGCATCGGGAAGAGTGACGGGAATCGCGCGCGGAGCGGCGGTCTCGCCGCGGAGCGTGATCGGAACATTGTGCTTGGGAATGAGATTGATGGTGTCGATGGCGTAGCCCTTCTCCGTGGAGTGAGCCATCGCCGCGCGGAGATTGGAGATCTGCCGCAGGTGATCGCCAAGCGCGAAAGTCGCGGAAACTCCCCCGCGGGTGACGAGCAGCAACGACCATTCGTTCACTTGTTTCACCGACTCGATCCAATGAATCGACTCGGGATCCGCCTCGCTCGCGGAGTCGAGCAAACGGAAGCAATGTTTCAACTCGGCATGCCCGATCATTTGGCCGGCGGCGATGGGAAAAGTTTCCGAACGGGGCAGTTCGATGACCGGCAGGTTTTTCGCGGTCTCCAATTGCAGTTCCGGGCACGGATAGGCGATGCCCTGCGGATCGACCAGCAGAGAGCCTGCCTGCCGCACTTCGGAGAGCCCGGCATCCGGACAGGAAATCCAGGCTTTCGGCGTCCGGGGCGTCACGCGCACCACCAGTTTTCCGGGGAGGTGGCGCTCCACATGGGCGGCGGAAATGCCGGGCTGCGCCTGCAATTTCGCGGTCACTTCATCCACGTCGATCTCGAACAAATTGGCGCTGAGGTCGATGCCGGCGGCTTCGGCGAGCCCCGGTTCGTCGATCACCGGGTTCGGGTTCAAGTCGATGATCCGCAGGCTGAAATCCGGGTTTTGATAGAACGCGCGCTGGATTCCCTGCCAGCCGCCCCAGCCGATCCCGGCGGCCAGCGCGAGGATGCAGGCGAGCTTGCCGAGGCTGCCGACGAATTTGAGAAAGCCGAACCAGGCGATGCGCGGCGACATGACGCGGACCTCAAGGATTTGAGAACGCGAGTGACGGCGGTTTTTGCTGGTTCGGGATTTGGCCATGTCAGGAGCGGAGTTGGAG
>CAYXZE010000290.1:0-3832 GCA_964469395.1 uncultured Luteolibacter sp. | reverse complement strand
CCAAGGCCATGAACCACCTGCCCATCCAGGTCGCCCCCATCAAGCCGCTGCAGGACTGGTTAGGCCAGCGCACCCTGCCGGAATCCCACGGCGGGGATTTCAGGAAGTGGATGAAGAAGAGAAAGAAAGACTGACTTTATTCCAAGAAATCCCGCCCGCCGGCGTATTCCTCATCGGAGGGCGTGTCCTCCATTTCCATCATGAAAATCGCCTGCCTGCTCGCCCTCCTCACTTTATCCGTATCCGCAGCGGAAAAGATCGCGCCGAAATTGGAAGCGGCTCCCACGGAGGCGGTCAGCAAGGAGCTGGCCACTTTCGAGAACGGCGGAAAAGGCGACCTCGCCGTGATCCGGCGGGGATTGATATCGGACCAGACCTATGATCGTGCTCGGTGTGCCCAGTGCCTGATCCGGCACGGCGGAGTGGAAGACATCCCTTACCTGATCGATGCCCTCTCCGATGAATCCTCCCATGATGGCGCGACATATCCCGTGGCAGGCATGGCAATGACCCGCTATTGGGCGAATGTGGCGCTGATCGTGATTTGCAAGACGAGCTATGATTACCAGTGGGATGCCCCCGTGGAGAAACGCGAATACGCGATCTCCCTTTGGAAACAGCATTGGGAGCGGCTCAAGCCGCAGAAGGAACCATAGCCGATATGACGGGACAGATATGACGGGACAGACCTTTTAAAACTGTCGATCATTGATTCTTTGCCATAACGTTAGATGTGGTGGCACGGCGGCACACGAGTCACAGAGCGAAGCAAACGAGGGATCTTATCCACCGTTGCCACCCACAACGTATTCGCCATCATTTTTCTTTCTTCGGCTCCGGAACCACAAAGTCAATTCCACTCGAAACCACCGGATGAAATAGCCCGCGCCACAGCCCACGAGCAACCCAAAAACGAGCCTATTCCCAACAATTGATGGGGAAGTTGCGACCTGCGGAAGTTGAAGAATAACGAGACCATCAGCTCCAGCGATTAACATCCCCAAGGGAATCAGACCAGCCAGAAGTCTCCTCTTCGGAAGTGGCATCCATTGAGTAGCTATCAGACCCGCAACAATTGCGACGATGGTAACGATGGGCATGATTTGAAAGATTGGGTGTTTCTTGGCGATTAAGGTAGGGACGTCAGTTGCCTGACGCCCCCCTTGCAGATCCCGGCGTGCGGAATTACCGCACCGGGCTCCTCAGGAATGCGCGCAAGTGGAACTTCGATCATGATTGAACTCTGATTGGTTGGACATTTCTTACGGGTTGCGGATGACTTTGTCGAGACTGCGGCCATGGTTTTTCGAAGATCTGGGGCGGAGGGATCTTCCACCGTCCCCATGCCTCCTCGAACGTGGTCCAGTTGTAGCTGCGCCGCTGGCTGCGGCGGTTGAGCCACTTGTAAACTAACCGCTTGGCGTTCCATGCGTAGTCCCAGAGACGCTCGGAGTTGCCGATCACACCAAAGTCTTCATTTAAGGCCTGTCCCGCAATAGACAGGTGCCCCGTGACGGCGGTTTCCAACCGCCATGCCCTGGCCTTCAAAACAGCCTCTCGTGAAAACGAGGGGGGCTTTTTTGTCGGCGTCCTCAAAATGCCTGCAACGCGGCATCTCGGACAGGGCGATTTCAAAACCATTCATCACCGAAGAGCACTGCGGCGCCATCGGGAATTCTTCCAGATACATCTCTATCGCCTCCAGCAACATCGATATCATCTCATCCGAGGAATCACCCTGAGGTGTCGCGCCGGTTTCAGGATTGCAGGCGGCGCGCCCACCCTCGCCGTCCCTCGTTGTGACCGCAGCCAAAACCATCCTCTACGTTCAGAGCGGAATCCCGCCAAAGCAAGGAACGTTCATGATCCGGCACGCCACCACGAAAAAACTATTGACAGCTACCTTGCCATGCAAGCTATATGTCGTCGATGGCTGATCCGATGACGGAACGCGGATTCTCGAAGGAATTGTTCGAGAATTGGACGGTGCAGATGCGCAAGGGCGTGCTGGACTTGTGCATTCTCCAGGCCCTGGCGGCTGCGGAATGGTATGGCTACGCGCTGGTGAAAGCCCTCGTCGCGGTGCCGGGAGTGGGCGTTGCGGAAGGTTCGATTTACCCGCTGCTGGCCAGATTGAAACGGCAGGGGCTGGTGACCACGCGCTTGGAGGAATCCGCCGAGGGACCGGCGCGGAAATATTACTCGGCCACCCCGGAGGGCAGAGCCCTGGCGCGGGAAATGGAACTCTACTTCGCCGACATGCTGCGGGGCGTGGGCGGATTGCAGGCCGGGATCGATTTCACCGAATCTTCATCCAAAAAGCACGAAGCTCGCAAAAACTGAGGAACTGAAAATTTCATCATGAAAAACTGGACGACACAGGCGGAACAGCGGCTCACAGAATATCTCCGGGACCGCGCGGCACGCGGCTGCGACGGAGAGGACGCCGCGGAGCTGAAGGACGACCTTCGACGCCACATCCACGGTGATGGTGCAGTGTTTCCCGGTGCCCGCGCATGGGGAAATGAAAATCCGCTTCGGCGTGACGGCCCCGCTGGACGGACGGCGGTGGGAATTGCCCTACGTGGTCGAGCGGAATTTCGGAATCGCGGAATCGCTCGGAAACGCCGTGTGGATGCAGGGCGATTGCCCGTTCGAACTGACAACTCCGGCCAAAGCCTTCCCGGCTGGCCCGGATGGCCCGGGCCACTCGCTGCCGGTGACGCTCGACCGCATGAGCCTCATGAATTCCGGAGTCGCCTTGCGCACGGAACCCCTGCCCGCGGAGTCGACCGTCGTTTGGTGCGAGGACCGCTTCGCGAAACCTGAAGAACGCTTCCTGATCCGCGAGCCGGCCACCGTGACACGTCCGGCGGCGGACAAGCTGGTGGTGGTCATCGACGGCTCGCGGTCCCTCGCCGAAGCGAAGGAATGGATCACCCGCGCCCTCGGCAGCCAGACCGACGACAAGCTGCTCCTGATTCTAGCGGATGACCATGCGCGCCGGATCACCCTGGACGAGTTGGGAAACTACAATTTCTCAGGAGGAAGAAATAACGAACCCGCGCTGCGCGAAGGAATCCGCCTTTCCAAAGAAGCCGGCTGCCCGATCGTCTGGATTCACGGCCCTCAGGCAGTCGCGCTGTCGCAACCCGAGGCCCTGCTCCAACTGTTGGAAAGAGGCACCACCCATCCGGTCATCCATGAAGTGGCGGCGGTGCCGGGACCGAACCGTTTGAGCGAGGCGATCTATCGGACAGGCAGCCTTCACCGCGGCCCGGCACTGCTGAGGCAGGAACACGACTTCTCCCGATTTCTGAAAGACCTGCGAACAGAGCGGCAGGAATTGTCATGGAACTGGAAACGCGCGGGAACTGCCGACGGACTACCTCACCAAAAAGTCATATAGGATTCACACCGTAATGGCATGATTCCAACAGCGGCTTTTGTTCCCGCCCGGAGTGATTTCCACATGACAACCCACGCATAAAAAAAGCCGGCCCGGGAAGCCCGGTCCGGCTTTTTTGAAATCCAGCAAATGCCAATCAGGCCAGCGCCTGCAGCTTCGCCTTGAGCTGGTCCTTGGTCACGTTCGCGCCGACGATCTGCTCCTTCACCTCGCCGTTCTTGAAGAACAACAAAAGGGGAATCGAGCGCACGTTGTATTTCACGGCAAGCTCGCGGGCATCGTCCACGTTGACCTTGCCGATCTTGGCAACGCCTTCGAGATCGGTGGCGACCTGGTCGATGACGGGGCCGATCATTTTGCAGGGACCGCACCATTCCGCCCAGAAGTCCACGAGGACGGGCAGATCGGAGTCGATTACTTCAG
>CAYXZE010000289.1:0-3849 GCA_964469395.1 uncultured Luteolibacter sp. | reverse complement strand
CTGGTCAACCGGATCCGCCGGGACAAAAAAGAACAGAAGACCTTGAAAAAGTATGAGAAAATATGGAAAATCTAGGACTGAGCCCGCTCATCGCATGCCCTGTTAATCCATGAGAATTTCCACATTAGAAAAACTCAATGAATTAATTGAGAGTGACAACCAAATCATTGTCGATCACGCAGCAATTCCATCTTCGGAGCTGGTAAAAAAGGCAGAGAGTATTCGAGATTGTCTCCAGCTAGCTACGGGAGAGTTATTTAGACTTAAAATGGAGGGGCAGGATCGATCAGATTTTGCACAGTTGGAGTTGCCTTCATCAATGCTAAAAGATGATAATGATCGCTGGGTAGAAGTTCGACTCAGCAATTTTGTTCCTCTGGTAGCGATCAGCGATGAATCGAAAGTCCTGGATGCTTGTCTTTGTGTAATTAAATCAGAATTAGAAAAGGTTGGGTGTATAGTTGTCGACCAATCCGTTTTCATAAACGGATCCTCTGAGAGCTCGCTTGACGATCTTCAAGATATATCCTTGAATGATCTTTGGTATTCGCTTTTCGATTATGAATGACATCTCACAACCACTCGAATGCGTCTTCTGCGATTAAGGGCTGATTTGCTTGGTTGAAATCATTCCCAAACAACTCGGGCGGTTTCATATTTGCGCGGAATGCGAGCGCATGTGAAAGGACCCGGCTGAGACAGCCGGGACGCATTCTTCAATCCTTCCGCGTCAGTTCCACGAACACGTCTTCCAGCGTGGCGACGTGGCGGAACAGGGAGCGCAGCGGCCAGCCGTATTGGGAGGCGAGCTGGGCGATGTGCTGGCGGGTGTCGGTGCCGGAATCCACCCACACGGTGTAGCGCGTCCACTCGCCGTCGAGCGGCTCGGGGGTGACTTTTTTCACGTGGTCGAGGCGGTTGAGGGCACCGGCGACGACTTCGCGGTCGGCCTGGATTTCCACCTGGATGCGGCCTGCGGCGCGCATTTGGCCGACGAGATTGGCGGGGGTGTCGGCGGCTTTGATCTGCCCGCCGTCGATGATGATGACCCGGTTGCAGGTCATTTCCACTTCCGACAAAATGTGGGTGGAAATGAGCACGGTGTGGGTTTGGCCGAGGTGGCGGATGAGCTCGCGGATCTGGCGGATCTGGTTGGGGTCGAGGCCGTTGGTGGGCTCGTCGAGGATCAGCAGTTCAGGATCGTGGACGAGCGCGTCCGCCAGGCCGACGCGCTGGCGGTAGCCTTTGGACAAGGTTTTGATCATCTTGCGGCGCACGCCTTCGAGGCCGCAGGTGTCGATGACATCGCCGACGCGGCGGCGGGTGTCGCTGCCGCCGAGGCCTTTGAGCTGGGCGCGGAATTTCAAATACTCGCGGACGCGCATGTCCTCATAGAGCGGGACGTTTTCCGGCATGTAGCCGATTTTCCGGCGGGCTTCGATGGATTGGCGGAAAATGTCGTGGCCAGCGATGGTGGCGGTGCCGGAGGTGGGCGGCAGGTAGCCGGTGAGCATCCGCAGGGTGGTCGTCTTGCCCGCGCCGTTGGGGCCGAGGAAACCGACGATTTCACCGCGCGCCACGGAAAAGTTGATGCCTTTGACCGCCTCGTGGCGGGCGTATCGCTTGGTGAGCTGGTTGACTTGAATCATGAGTTCTGCGGGTTCCCTCCATGGGTGAAATTCACGCCTTGCGCGATTGACGCGGCGGTGTCCGCCCCTTAATGAAGTGCCGCGCGTGGCGGGCCAAGCGGGAAATTTCCGGGGTCGCCTCCTCATTTTTACTCATTTCACATGAACTCTTCGGTTTCGCCGCGACAGAACGCAGATTTGTTGGAAGAAAAATACGCCCAATGGTGCGGGGACCCGAAGTCGGTCGATGCCACCTGGGCGGCGTTTTTCGAAGGATTCGAGCTCGGCTCCGCGCAGGTGAAACGCAAGGAGGAAGCCGCTGCGGCGGCTGCCACGGCACCCGCCGCCGATGGCGACGTGGCGTTCTATGGCCGGGTGACCAGCCTCATTTACAACTACCGCACGCTCGGCCACACCCAGGCGGACATCAATCCGCTGGACCGCCCGGAGCGCAACCCGCGGTTGAAAATCGAACAATTCGGCCTGACCGCGAATGATCTGGATCGCCCGGTGTCGAACTCGTTTTTCCGCCATGGTGACTCGATGAAGCTGCGCGAAATGGTGGCCGCGCTCGATGCGACCTACTCGAACAAAATCGGCTTCGAGTTCATGCACATTCACAACACGACCGTCCGCCACTGGGTGCGCGAGCGGATCGAGCAACACGCGCTGCGCTGCGAGGCGTCTCCTGCGAAAAAGCTCAACTCGCTGCGCTGGGTGCTCGAGGCGGAGGCATTTGAAAATTTCCTCGGCAAGCGCTTCCTCGGCGAGAAGCGTTTCTCCAACGAGGGCGGCGAGGGCGCGATGATCGTCCTCAACGCGCTGCTCGAAGCCTGCCCGTCGCAAGGCGTGAAGGAAATCGAAATGGGCATGTCCCACCGCGGACGCATGAACGTCCTCGCCAATTTCGTCCGCAAATCCCTAACGACGGTTCTCTACGAATTCACGCCGACCTATGAGCCGGACACGGTCGCCGGCGATGGCGACGTGAAATACCATCTCGGCTACGAAAGCATCCGCGAAGTGGCCGACGGCAAGGTCCGCGTCAGCCTCGCGGCGAATCCGAGTCACTTGGAAGCCGTCAATTCCATCGTCGAAGGCAAGACCCGCGCCCGCCAGCGCGTGCTCAGCGAGGGGGGCGGGGAAATCGACCGCCGCCAGGTGCTGCCGATCCTGCTTCACGGCGACGCCGCGTTCGCTGGCCAGGGCTCGGTCGCGGAGGTGCTCAATCTTTCCCAGCTCAAGGGCTACCGCACCGGCGGCACCATCCATCTCATCATCAACAATCAGATCGGTTTCACCACCGTTCCCGCCGACGCGCGTTCGTCCGCTTACGCGACCGACGTGGCGAAGATGATCGAGGCGCCAATCCTTCACGTGAACGGCGAGGAGCCGATGGAACTTTACTGGGCCGCGAACTTCGCCCTCGAGTTCCGCCAGAAATTCGGCCGCGACATCGTCATCGACATGTATTGCTACCGTCGTCAGGGCCACAATGAAGCGGATCAGGCCGCCTTCACTCAGCCGACCATCGCGAAGAAAATCGCCGACCGCCCGACTTTCGGGAAAATTTACAAGGAGCAGCTCGTCGCCGAGGGCGTCATTTCCCAAGCCGATGTGGATGCGCTCGATCAGGCGATCTGGGACAATCTGGAGAGCGGCTATCAGAAAATGCTGGAGCTTCAGGAAATCGGCGACCGCACCGCCTTCAGCGGCTCGACCGGAGTTGACCAGCCGCCCTACACCCACGCGCCGGTGCCCACCGGCATCAACCGCGAGACGCTCCAGAAAATCGGCGCCACGCTCACGACCGTCCCCGGTGATTTCAATCTGAACCCGACGCTTGAGAAGCGCTTCCTGCCACGGCGGGTCGAGGCGCTCACCAACGGCGGCCCGTTCGACTGGGCCTTCGCCGAGTCGCTGGCATTCGGCTCGCTGCTGCTGGAAGGCACGCCGGTGCGTCTATCAGGACAAGATTGTCGTCGCGGAACCTTCTCCCACCGCCACGCCGTTTTCTATGATTTCGAAAACCGCGAGCGCTACATCCCGTTGGAGAATCTCGACCCGGCGCAGGCGAAATTCTGCGTTCACAACTCCTTCCTCTCCGAGTTCGCCGTGCTGGGCTTCGACTACGGCTACTCGCTTTCCTATCCGAGCATGCTCACCCTGTGGGAAGCCCAGTTCGGGGATTTCTCCAACGGCGCGCAGGTCATCATCGACC
>CAYXZE010000288.1:0-3859 GCA_964469395.1 uncultured Luteolibacter sp. | reverse complement strand
TCCGACCTCGTCGATCCGCCGCGCATCCGCCTCGCGCTGGTCGATCACAACGAATACGCCCAGGCCGTCAGCGGCGTGGAGGAAGCGGAAATCACCGAGGTCATCGACCACCACCGCCTCGCCGGCGACCTCGTTTCCCGCGAGCCGATCCGTTATTTGAACGAACCGGTCGGCTCGACCTGCACGCTCGTCGGCCGGAAATTTTTCCACCGCGGCCTGATGCCCGCGCCCGGCGTGGCGATGTGCCTGTGCGCCGGCATCGTCTCGGACACGCTGTGCCTCACCTCGCCGACGACCACCCTGCTCGACCGCGAAATGCTCACCTGGCTCAGCGGCATCGCCGGTGTGGATCCCAAGAAATTCACCGATGAGTTCTTCGGCGTCGGCTCGCTGATCGCGAATGGCAGTCCGGATGAAATCATCAACGCCGACCGCAAGGAGTTCACCGAACAGGGATTGTCCGTGAGCATTTCCCAAGTGGAAGAGCGCGACCTGCACGGTTTCGCCGCACGGCGGGAAGATTTGGAAGCCGCGCTGAAAGAGCTGTTCGCCCAGCACAAATACGATCTCGCCGTCCTCGCCGTGACCGACGTGGCGCTCCACCACAGCATGATCCTCGCCGTCGGCCAGGACGCGGCGCTGGCGAAGCTGCCGTTCGAGCGCATGGATGAGAGCCTGTTCCACGCGCCCGGCGTGGTCAGCCGCAAGCGGCAGATTTTCCCGGCGGTTTGCGAGGCGATCCAGCTTTCGCGGTGAGGCGCGGGGAAGCGAAGGACGAAATGGACCGGATTGACGGAATGGACCGTCCATCAGGTCCATCAGGTCTCTTCACTCGCTCAAATACCCGCTCAACGCCTCCCGCAGCGACGTCCGCGCCCGGAACAGCAAGCTCTTCACCGCGGACACGGATAAATTCAGCACCGCCGCGATTTCCTCATAGGAAAGCTGCTCATACCGCCGCAGCACCACCGCCATCCGCTGGGTTTCCGGCAGCCCGGCGATCGCCTCATCCACCGCGTGCTGCAACTCCGCCTGGAGCACTTCCGCATCCGGCTGGCGGTCCGGGCTGGCCGCGATGAGCTGGTGGGAATTTTCCTCCCGTTCGTCTGCGGAAACCTCCTTCTTGCGGCTTTTGCGGCGGGTTTCGTTGAACACCAAATTGCGGGTGATGGTGAACAAATAGGTCGTGAACTTCGCATCCGGCCGGTAGCGTTTCGCATTCCGCCAGATACGCAGGAAAACCTGCTGGGCGATGTCCTCCGCCTCCGACGCATTTCCCAACATCTTCGCCACCGTGCCGATCACCGCATTCTGGTGCCGCTCGACGAGTTCGCGGAACGCCTCGTGACTCCCCTCGCCGATGCGCTCCATCAACACAAAGTCAATGGTGCCGACCTCCAGCGGGGTTGAATCGGAATCCTCCTCCATTTTCAAAAAACAGGGTGCAACGGCGACGTCGGCACTGAGCATGACGCCTTCAACCTCAGGAAGCGCCCGAAGTTGCACTCAAAATCCGAAGCGGGAAATCGATTCCCGCGCGTCATGATGGGTGGCGTTCGCAAAATCGTGACCGGTTATTTCCAAAAAATCATCATCCGCGCCGGCATCATCTTCAAATTTCCGCGGATTTCGCCCATGCCTCCACCTCCTCATCCAGAAAAACCTCCTCCAGCACCTCCCGCGCCCAATCCTCGCGCTTCGCCAATTCATTCAGCATCCGCCAGGCCACCACCTGCACCGCGGGCATTTCGCTCCAAACGACTTCCGCCAGGCACTGCCATTCGCGCCCCTGCAACCGCTTCGGATGCTCCAGCACCGCATGACACGCCTCGCTGATCAGCAATGTGCGCTCGATGTCCGGCTCGCCCGCCACCGGCGGCACCTCATACGGTCGCAACGGCACGCCGGACGCGCCCGTCAGCTCGCACTTCGACTTCGCCCGCCGCGCAAGATCCTTGCCCAGCGCCTGCAATGCGCGCACCCGTTCCTGATGCGTCTCGTAACCTTTTCCCATGCGGGAAGCTAGCACGGGGAAACGAGCGGGGGGAATCTTGAATTTGTCTCATCCGTCCGCCCATCCGGCGGGACTTGGGGCTTTCCAATTCGGGATCGAGTGCTATTTTCCATTCGTGACCCTGACCAAGTATCACCCCTCGATCCGGCGTTTGCAGGAGGATTTCGCCGCGCGTGTCGCCCGGAAGAAATATCTGGCAAGCGGTCGCGCACGCTCCACGAAAAGCAGGATTTCCGACAACAGCGAGCCTTGGCTGAAAAATCCAAACTCGATTTCGGACTACTTGGAAATTTCCGCCCGGGTCAAAACAAGTGAAACTCTATGGCTGCAACGGTTCAGACCTTCATCGACCAACTCACGCTGAACCATCGGGTCGTAATCCTTGGTGGCGTGGCGGTAATCGCTCACGGTTACTCCCGTCACACTCAGGATGCGGATATTTGGCTCGACCCCATGTCGTCGGCGGCGGAATGGGCTGGCGTGATTCATGCGGTTTGCCAAATCGTTCCCGGCACGACCATCCACCGACTTCCCGGGTGGGTCGAGATTTCCGGAACCGAAATTGCCTCCGCCGTTGAGGAAACGGGCATGATTCGAATTCTCGGACTCAATTGCCCTTTGGATATTTTCCGCAGACCCAACGAATTTGAAGTGTCCGAATTCGACGATGTGGCATCACGAACTTCCCGCAGCGGAGATGGCACTCTTTTGCCCGACCCCCTTGATTTAATCCAGAGCAAGTTCGACACCGGGCGTGACAAGGATTTGCGCGACATCGAACACCTCGAATCCGTCGTGCGCGCCGATTACAAGAAGCGGCTCCCCACCGCCACGCTGGAAGAGGCCACGGCATTGCTGGAGCGTTTTTCCGAATGGCAGGTGCTCATTTCCGCACTTGAAAATCCTTCGCCGGAAGTCCGCGAACTCGCCACGGCCCACCTCCGTGAATTCGCGGCTGCGGGCGATCCGTTTTCCCAAGCGATTCTCGAAGGCCGCGAACTACCGTGACAGCCACTCCACCGCCGACCTCGCCGCCCCGGTCGCCGTCGCGAAACAGCCTTGCATGAGGTAGCCGCCGGTGGGTGCTTCCCAGTCGATCATTTCCCCCGCCACGAAGATGCCGGGGAGTTTTTTCAACATCAGGCTGGCGTCGGTTTCACTCCAGCAAACTCCCCCGGCGGAGGAAATGGCTTCGTCAATGGGCCGGGGGCGGGCGAGCGGGATGACACAGTGCTTCACCTCGCGGGCCAGGGAGTCGGCGTCGGTGAAATTTTTCCGGGAGAGAATGGCGATGGCGGGATCGCCGAGTTTCCAGCGGACGCGGGCTTCGCCGAGGAAATCGCGGCGGGCGGATTGCATCTTCGCGACGAGCTGCTCGCGGGAGAAAGTGGGCTTGAAATCGATGGCGATGGCCGGCTCCGGCATGGCTCGGAGGACCGCGCCGAGTTGATAGATTGCGCCGCCTTCGAGACCGTAGCGGGTGACCATGAGCTCGCCGATGGCGGTGACGTCTCCAGCGCGGACGTGGAGGTTTTTCAACGGCAGCCCTTCGGCGACCGCGAGAATTTCCGGTGGCCACGCGTGCTCCCAACCGCAGTTGGCGGGCGCGAGCGGGTGATGCGCGACACCGAGATTTTCAAAAATCGAGGTCCAGCCGCCGTCGGAACCGGTTTTCGCCCACGACCCGCCGCCGAGCGCGAGGATGACCGCATCGGCAGTGGCGGCGGCACCATTCGCGAAACCGAGCCGATAGGGCGGCCCGGAATCAAGAGCCGCCAGACGGTGATTCATCTCGAAGCGGACGCCAAGGCCGCGCAGACGCTCGATCCAGCGGCGCAAAAGCGG
>CAYXZE010000287.1:0-3875 GCA_964469395.1 uncultured Luteolibacter sp. | reverse complement strand
GAACCGGAGAAACTCGGGCGAAAAACCCGTGCCGTTCTTGAAAATCCGTCGAACGAGGTATTCGTCAGTCCGATCAGCTATTGGGAAATCAGTTTGAAATTCGAGTGGTAGCTTCACAGCCCCGCGAGCATCGGAGTCTTCGTGCCGTGATGATCCAGTGCCGCGCGGTGGCCGTATTGCATCCAGCGGTAGGCGACCAGCCAACCCAGCCAGACGACGGGCAGGGCGAAAAATACGCCGACGCACAAGGCGATGACTCCGGCGATCATGATGGGGATTGCTAACAGGGCTAGCAGGAACAGGTTCATCCGGTTGTTCGTCGTGATCGACGAACTGTATTGAAATGACTCCATGACGCCCAGATCCCGGTCCACCATCGCGGTCAGGTATTGCCCGTATCTGATGGCGAGATAAATTCCGGGGAAGATGAATAAAATCAATCCGATAACGACCATCAGTCCGTAGAGGATCGAGGCCCCGATCGCGGGCAAGAGCTTTTTCCCGCCTGAAAACAACATGCCGATGGAGTATTCCCTGCCTGAAACCAAGTTCAGACCGATGCGCGTGACTCCCAGTGAAAGGAAAATCGAGAACGTTTGATCTATCAAATTATGCAGGATACTGCCATTTTGTTCGAGATGCCATTTCACGCTCTCCGAACCGGAGAGCGCCATGTCTTTCGGTGGTCCCCAGCCGATAGCGGCGTCCATCAGACTCAGCAGAATGCTCGCTCCGATCGTGGCCCCCAAGTAAACAATGCCCATCAGCAAAATCATCCCGAAGTGGCGGCAAGTCAGGTCGAAGCCGCGTTTCACGCAGCCGCCGACATCGATGGGTTCGCTGCCGTGCGGGATTTCTTCCAGAGCTTCACCGGCTGTGATTTTGGCGACTTCGGACCACGAGCTGCCGGGAGTGGCGTAGGGATTGGATGGATCGGCGGCGGGAGCGGGCGGATTGGCGGGCGTGTTGAAAATTCCGGGCACCTGGCCGGCGAGCTGCCAGTCCTTCATTGTGGATGTCCAAACGAGATCTTTCAGTGGATCCAGCCCGCCGCCGCGCGCGATTTCCACGAGTTGCTCGAAGCTTACCGGGCCGTTTTGTTGTTCGCCGCGGGCGTAATACCATTCCGTCATGGGGGGGAATTAGCGGAAGCCGCCGGGCATGGCAAGACTCGGAATGGTGGAGAAAGAAACCCATCGCTTGCCAGCCGGTGGTCCTTTGTGACAGCGTGGCGAATCATGAAAACGCTCATCTCCCAATTGGCTCTAATGATCGCGCTGGCGGTTCCGCTTTTCGCCGCCGAACCCGAACCGGGTTTTGTCTCGCTGTTCGACGGCAAGACGCTGGACGGCTGGAAGGTCAATGAGGCGCCCGAGGCGTTTTCAATCGAGGACGGCGCGATCAAGGCGAACGGCAACCGCTGCCATCTTTTTTATGAGGGCAAGGTGAACGGCGCGAAGTTCAAGAATTTCGAGCTGCGGCTCGATGTGATGACGCGCAAGAACTCGAACGGCGGCCTGTTCATCCACACGGTGTTTCAAGAATCCGGCTGGCCGAGCGGCTATGAGATCCAGGTGAACAACACGCAAAGCGATGTGCAGAAGTCGGGCGGTCTTTATAACACGGTGAAAAACCTGGTCCCGTTCGAGGACGATACCTGGATGAAATATGTGATCACGGTCAAGGATGGCATTGTGACGGTGAAGGTGAATGACAAGGAGCTGGTGAACTACAAGACCGAGCCCGCGACCACCAAGTTGCTGCCGGATGGCGGAACCCTCGCGATCCAGGCCCACGACAAGGGCAGCACCACGCTTTACAAAAACATCCGGATTCAAGTGCTTGAATGAAAATCGCGCTTGAATGCCATTGCCTGCGGGGTTGCATTCACGCGTGAGCGGCCAGCCCCAACGATCTTTGCACGACCTCGGATTTTCCGAGCTGGTGGAGGTATTGGCGGGCGATGGCGTGATCGCGCACCATGCCAAAACGCTCTGGCGCGCGATTCATCGCGAGGGCGAATTGGATTTGGCCGGGCGGGATTTTCTGCCGCCGCTCAAACGTTGGATCGCGGAATCCGTGGGGGAGGGGAAGGCGTTTTTCCTCGATGCTCCCGAGTTGGTGGATGAAATCCGCAGCTCGGACGGGCTGACCCGGAAATTTCTCCTGAAGCTGCGCGACGGCCAGACGATCGAAACGGTGCTGATGGGCTACGAAGGCCGTCACACGGTTTGTGTGAGCACGCAGGCCGGTTGCGCGATGGGCTGTGTGTTTTGTGCGACCGGGCAGATGGGGTTTGTCCGGCATTTGCGACCGGGTGAAATCGTCGCACAAGTCCTGCACGCGCGGCGGGTTTTAAAATCCATCGACCCGAAGAAGCGCCTGCGAAACATGGTGCTGATGGGCATGGGCGAGCCGCTGCACAACTATGACTCGGTCATGAAGGCGCTCGCCGCGATTTCCGACACGCGCGGCGCGGGCATCGGCCCCTCGAAAATCGCGATCAGCACGGTGGGCGTGGTGCCGAGCATCCTGCGGCTGGCGGAGGAGGGGCGGCCCTATCGGCTGGCGGTTAGTTTGCACGGCTCGACGGAAGAGGAACGCGCGGCGCTGGTGCCGGCGAGCAAGCGCTGGTCGCTGGCGATGTTGATAGACGCCTGCCGGAAATACGGTGCGATCACCGGCAAGCGGATCTTTTTCGAGTGGACCCTGATCGCCGGGAAAAACGATTCGCCGGAAACGGCGGCCCGCCTAGTCGAGCTGCTGCGCGGCATCGACGCGCACATCAATTTGATCCCGCTCAATCCCACCGGCGGCTTCGCCGGGGTGGAAAGCGGGTCCGGTCACGAGTTTCAGAAAATCCTGATCGCCGGCGGCTTTCCCTGCACTTTCCGCCAGCGCCGCGGCATCGATGTGGCGGCGGGTTGCGGGATGTTGAAGGCGGAGAAGCGGGTGCGGACGGCTGCGATCTAGATCGTTAGCCAAAAGAAACTGCCGAAATCTCCGGGCGCGATGGCGGTTTTTCGACGGCCCGGAGTTCAAGCTTCAGCTTGTCTTTGTGAAGAGCACGATAAATCGTGAACTCCGGACAACGCCTTTTTAAGTCGGACGCGGAATGACTATTGGCGGATGATCTAACCACGCCGCCGTTCCAACAGGACGAGCATCAGGAAGGAGAGGAACAAATTCAGTTCCTCGCGCGGGGTGACGTCACCGAGCTTTTCGAGCTTGAAGCGGCCTTCCCAGAACGCCGGTTGCTTGGTCATGCGCAGTGCAGGCTGGCCATCCGCGCGGGTGGCGAGGTAGCTGGGATGGAACAGATAGCCGCTGAGCATGCCGATGATCGGGAGTTCGCTCAGAATCGAGTCCGCGACCTTGGTCCAGACGTTTTCTTCCTGAATCGAAAAGTCGGGCGTGTTGTCGCCGGGGTTGAAGCTTTCGTAATGCGCCTTCCAGATCGAGCGCCAGCCGCGGCGACCGACGCTGCCGATTTCGCCGCCTTGGGCATCGGTGAAAAAGTATCGGGCGGACCAGTCGATCACCTTGTTCGCCTTGATTTCGGCGAGGCGGGTGCCTTGGGATTTGTCCGTCCAGATTTCCACGTGTTCGCGGAATTTGAACAGTTTCTGTTTGGTATAAAGAACCGTCCGGCCGGAGGCGTCGGTGACGGTTGCCTGGCTGGCGAGCGCGAGGACTTTGAAGGAAAGGGTGAGGGGATATTGGATACCCTGGAGCTGGCGGGCGATGTCATCGGTCTCCGGCAGCGAGGGAATGGCCGGCGGGGCGTAAGGGTTTTGTGTGTCCATGGGCGGAGGAAATAGCGGAACGGAGGAAAAGCGCAAGAGCCTGAATAAGGGGAAGGGACATTCTTGTCC
>CAYXZE010000286.1:0-3882 GCA_964469395.1 uncultured Luteolibacter sp. | reverse complement strand
CACGAAAGTCCACATCTACACAGAAAGCAAAGAAGCAGAATAATCCGGCACGCAACCCCTTCCGAGTAACACTTTTGTAATGTGTTGACGCTGAAGAGGGAAATTGAACCACAGATTTCACAGATATACACAGATAAGAGGGTTTTGAATCCCGTGTTACTCTGCCTTCCACACCCGGTGCGGCGCGGGTTCTGGTGCTCCTCAACCGATCTTCCAATGACGCGGAAGCTCCCAGTTCTGAAGCCGGGAGGTGGCTGCGGCTTTGAGGTCGTCGAGGGAAATGCCGGGCTGGAGTTCGACCTGCGCGGCGATTTCCTCAAAACGTTCGGGATCGCTGCTCGGGACGCCGAACACCCTGACCCGCCGGACGAGGCCGGTGGCGAGGAGCGCCGCCTCGACTTTGGCCGGGCTGACTTTCCGCCCCGCGACGTTGATCGCTCCGCCAAGCGTGCCGGTCAGATGGATTTTCCCAACCGCATCCAGGAAGCCGAGATCGCGGGTGAGATAACGGCCATCACCTAACAAATCATCCTCGCGCGCGGCGTCGTAGCCGGTGGCCACGCTGGTGCTTTTCACCATCAACCGGCCGCCCTGGCCGATGCTCACGGCCACTCCCGGCAGCGGCGTCCCGACGTCATCGGCGGAATCGCGCGGCGTGTCCGTGGTGTCCAGGGAAATGCCGCCGCACTCGCTGGCCCCGTAGAAATTGCGGATTTTCAGGCCGGTCGCGGCGAAGACCTCGTTTTCCAAAGCGAGGGCCAGCGGAGCCCCGGCGGAAAGCGCGAGCGAGATCGGCGCGTCCTTGAGAATCCCGGCACGGTGCCACGCCCGCCACATGGAAGGCACGGCGGGAACCACCAGCGCGGGGTGTTGTTTGAAAATTTCCTCGATCATCCGTGGAAACGGAACCGGAGCCAGATGAACGGGCACACCGTGCAGAACCAGCGGCAGCACGACATTCGAAAAACCATACGAATGGGCCGGGGAAATGACCGAAAGATTGGGCGTGGCGGGAGTCAGACCCATCGCGCCGACGAGGCGATCCCCATCCGCGGCGACCTGGGCCGCATTGAGAAAAATCCCGCGCGGCACGCCGCTGGCCCCCGGCGTGTATTTGACGAGGCAGGTGCCGGCGGGCGGCGGACTTTGCAGAACCGGCTCCGGAGCATCGCGCTCCACCGGGATCACCGGCTGGCCGTCACGCCAAGCCCGCAGGATTTCCACGAAAAAATCAATGCCACCACTGCGCGCGATGACCGGCACCGTCGCGGGCGGCGTCAGGGAAACCGCCGCCGCGAGATCGGAAAACGTGAGAACACGCCCCCCGTCGAAGATCGCGGGGCGGTCGGCATGGCGGCGGGAAGTTTCTAACCAGCGGAGATACGGCATTTGACACAAGGTGCGCGCGCGTGCCTAGCTATGCACGACCCCTTCTGACCAGTCTTAACTGAATTCGATTTTCCCGTGGCCTATTCTTCCGACTCACCACCGCCTTCCTGTCCGCGCCCGGTGGTGGTGACCGGAACCGGCATCATCTCCTCCATGGGGCGCGATTTCGCGGAAAACACGGCGGGATTCCGCGCCGGGCGGATGGCGTTCTCGCCGGTGACTTTGTTCGATGTTTCCCGACAACGGGTCGGCACGGCGGGACAAGCGGATTTGCCGGATGCCGCGCCGGACGCGGGGATTTCCCTCAAAGCCTGGTCGCGCATGGATCGCGGCACGCGGCTGGCCTGGCTGGCGGCGCGGGAAGCACTGGCGGGGGCCGGCCTGTCAGGAGGAACCATGCCCATGGTGGCCGGCACTTCCGCGGCGGCCATGCCGATCGGCGAGGAATATTTCCAACAAGCCCTCGTCGCGCGCCCCGCCGACCGCGGCCGGCAATTGCGGCGCGTGGAACTCTATCAGGCGCAGCGCCAGATGACCGACATGGCGCGCGCGCTCGGCGTGCGCGGACCGATCCGAATCATTTCCAACGCCTGCGCGTCCGGCGCGAACGCGATCGGCCAGGCATTTCATCTCGTCCGCTCGGGCCGCGCGGATTGCGTGCTTGCGGGCGGCTACGACGCGCTGTGCCAGTTGGTTTTTGCCGGTTTTGATGCCTTGCAGGCGCTCAGCCCGTCAGGCATCCCCCGCCCGTTCGACGCCGCGCGCGACGGCTTGGCGCTCGGCGAGGGCGCGGGCTTCATGGTGGTGGAATCCGCCGCCTCGGCGAAATCCCGGGGCGCGCGGGTCATCGCGGAAATCCTCGGCTACGGCGCGGCCACCGACATCCATCACCTGACCCAGCCGAATCCTTCCGGCGACACGGCCTTGACGACGATGCGGGCGGCATGCGCGATGGCGGGCCTGCTGCCGGAGCAAATCGATTACGTAAACTCCCACGGCACCGGCACGCCGCTCAACGACATCGCCGAGGGCAACGCCATCCGGCGCTGGGCGGGTGACGCGGTCGGGAAAATCAAAGTGAGCTCGACGAAATCCGCCATCGGCCATCTGTTAGGCGGAGCGGGCGCGGTGGAATCGGTGATCAGCCTGATCGCGCTGGAAGGCCAATGGCTGCCGGCCAGCCTCAACGTGCGCGAGGCGGACGCGGTGTGCGAATTTGATCTCGTTAGATCGCCGCGCGAGGCTCCGGTGCTGCGCGCGCTCACCAACTCGTTCGGCTTCGGCGGCGCGAATGCGACTCTCATTTTCGGCAAGGAGGGCTTCGCATGAGCCTGCCGATCGCCATCACCGGCACCGGAGCCGTCTCGCCTGCCGGTTGGGGCGTGGCGGCAATGATGCGGGCGCTTCACTCGGGCGAAAAACCCGCCCCCTCGGTATTGGAACGCCCCGCAGGTGAAACGAACCTCCGCACGCCGGTCCTGCGAGTGCCGGCGGAAGGCGCGACGACACCGAAATTCGCCCGGCTCCGGCGCGCCAGCCCCATCTCCAAGTTCGCCGCGGCAGCCGCCGCGGAAGCACTGGGCGAAACACGCCTGGCGGAAATCGCGGCGGGCAGTTTGCGCGTCGGCGTGGTTTTCACCCTCACCAACGGCTGCGTGAATTACACCAGCCGCTTCTTCGGCGAGGCGCTCGCCGATCCCGCGCTGGCGAGTCCCATCCTGTTTCCGGAGACCGTCTTCAACGCGCCATCCAGCCACCTCTCCGCCATGATCGGCAGCTCTTCGCCGAACGACACCTTGATCGCGGACAGCACCGGATTTTTCAGCGGCATCGATCTGGCCGTGGAATGGCTCGAACGCGGCGAGGTGGACGGCTGCCTGATCGTTTCCGCCGAGGAAATCGACTGGCTCAGCGCGGAGGGACTGCGGTATTATTCCCGCGATTACCTCCCCTCCGAAGGCGCGGCGGCGATCTATCTGGAATCCGCCCCCGGCCCCGTGCGGCTGCTCCACCTGCCGGACCCGGTGAGTCTGGCCGCTAACAGCCGCCTTCAAGCAGCCCTTGAAATCCGCAGAAAACTCACGCCCGAAGATAACGGCCAAACCCTGCTCATCGACGGTCGGGCCGGCATCGCCCGCTACGACCGGCCGGAAACCGCCGCGTGGGCGGACTGGAGCGGTCCGCGCTGGTCGCCGCGAAAAGTGATGGGCGAAGGCATGGGCGTTTCCGCCGCGCTGCAGATCGTCGCGGGCGTGGAAGCGCTGAAAGGCGGCGAATACCGGCAAGTGATCGTCACCGCCACCGGCGCGAACCAACAGGCGGCGGGATTGCGGCTCGGCTAGCGCCTTGTTAGATCCAATCTGTCGGTTAGCGTGGAGATTTGCGCGGCGACTTTTGAGTCGTCAGACGCGGAACGAGTTTTTCGGAAACAACTTTTGACCCTAAATTCAGAAATGAGAACCACGGAATACTCGGAATACACGGAAAATAAAA
>CAYXZE010000285.1:0-3882 GCA_964469395.1 uncultured Luteolibacter sp. | reverse complement strand
ACCCGGGAATCCATCACCCGCAAGGCCGCGCAATGGCTCAACTGGTTTCACGGACTCTCCGGCGTCGCCCCCGAACCTCTCGATGCCCTCACCTTATTTGAAAACATTTCGAAAACGGTGGAAAAAATCCGTCATTTGGACCCGCGTGCCCTTTCCCGGGATGAGTTTCTCTGCGAGTGCGTTGAATTTTCAGGAAAAATCGCCCGCGAAACACACGGCACACCCATCCTCCATGCCGTATCCCACGGCGATTTCACCCCATTCAACCTTTTCAACCAAGGCGAGCGAACCGTGGGGTTCGACTTTCAAATAAGGCACAGACACCCCGTCACCCACGACATCTGCCGGTTTTTACTGTATCTGGAAGCGTCCCGGATCATCCCCACCCGCCCGGACGAACTCCGGACACACGGCTGCCGCGCCACCGAGGCGGAAATCTTCATGACCGCTTACGGAGCCGGTCAAGAATTGCCGGGAAGTGAATTATGGCTGAGACTCCAGTTCCTCGAAACCACCCGGAGAATCGCCTCCTTGTCCCGGCCGCAAGCCTCCACATGGAACCGCCCGCTCCGGCTCCTCGAAATGGCCGGCCTGCGCCACAATGCCAGGCACATTCTCAAAACGCTGAAGTGATCCGATTTAATTTCACTCTCAATTGAAAACGAATGAGTTTTAAAATATCGGAGCATTGACAAACCATCCCCCACGAGCTCAAATCCAGAAACTTCGGCGGCAGCAAGTGCACGGGCACATGCAACGCTACCGGACTTGACAAGGCATTCAAAACAATCTTCAAGGGCGCCGGCCTCCACCGGACTACCGATTGCGCCACGTCGCTGTGTTTCACGCATGTATCCCAAATTTCCCATGTCTAAAAATCGGCTCCCGGCCCGCATTCTCGGCTTACTTTTCATCCTTCCGCTTGCTTCATGCAATTACATGTCCCAGACCGGCCCCCAAAAAGGCAGGATCCAGAACGGAGACCCGTCCTACACGCTCATCCCCGTCAAATCCCGCGCGGATCTCCCCTCAAGAGGCCGCGGTTACGGGCTGGGACAAATTCCGCCGCCGGCTCAAGGCGATAGCTATTCCGACAAGATCCGCTCCCGGGATTCGCTCCGCTTCACCATCACCGACCTCTCCGAGCAAAGTCCGTTTTTCACCAGAGGCGAGCCCTTCCATTTCGGACCGATCGAAGTCCCCGAAGACGGCCATGTCAGCATTCCCTATGTCGGTGAAATTCAAGTGCTCAACCGCACCCTCGCGCAAATCTCAGCCGATCTCAATGATCGCTTGAAACCCATTTCCAACACCGCCCAGGCAGGCACCGCCCGCTCGGGCCGCCTCCCCCGCACCGCCAACGTCATTGGCGAGGTCAGGAACCCCGGTCCCGTTCCCCTGGAGCGCAGCAATATCACCTCACTCGACCTGCTCGCGGCCTCGGGAGGCCCCACCGAAGCGGAACATCTCTTCAAATACACGCTCCGCCGCAACGGTCGCGATTACGTGTTTGACTACCAAGGCTTCCGCCAGCGGGCATTCCCCGTCGAGGAAGGCGATCTACTGAGCGTGTCCACCGACACCTCCAACCGCTTCTACGTCATGGGAGCCATCAACAAACCGACGACGGTTCCGTTTCCCGTTCCCGCCCCCACCCTGGCGGATGCCTTGGGCGCGGCGACCGGCCTCGACGAACGCCGCTCCGACCCCTCCGGCGTCTTCGTATTCCGGAAGGGAAATCCGGATCAGGTTTACACCCTCGACCTCAAGGAACCCTCCGCCATTCTCCTCACCCAGCGATTTCCGATCCGCGGAGAAGACATCGTTTACGTCACCGAAGCACCGCTCGTCCGTTGGAACCGCCTCATCCAGCAGATCCTGCCGTTTTCTCAATTCTCGCAAGCGGCCTACAATATCGAACGCATTAGCCAATAATCCCGCCGCCTTCTCATCGTGAAAATCCACGTCACTCATCTCCTGATCCCCTGCGCCCTCGCCCTCGGTTGCGTCCCGCTGGATTCACCAAGACCGGGCTACGCGCCCTCATCGCGGCAACAGCCCGTATCGTTTCCCGTATCCCGCCAAACAAGGCCCGATGCCCCCCAGCTCAAACGCCTGCGTAACGGACACTACCGGGTCCGCGAACCCTGGAAAATCCATCTCAATGGCCGCCAATGGCGGATTCCCGCAGGCTATCAGAGCAATGGCATCACGGCCTCCGCGAAAGTGAAACAACACCTCGGTGACGGCGTGAACCACCCCGAAACCTGGGCCGCCGTTTTCCATGACTGGCTCTTCACCCAGCCCGGCATTTCACGGGCGCAGGCAGATACCATGTTTTACGACATTCTGATCGCCTATGGGGTTCCCGCGACAAAAGCCAAATTCATGTACACCTCGGTCGCCGCCTATTCACTCTCGAAAGGCCTTCGCTAAAAGCCCCCCCGAGTCCCGTTTTTCATGCCCACGCCGATTCAAATCCCCAGGCATTCACCCTGGGTCACTCAGATTCTGGTCATCAGGGCGCTGCTCAGCCGGGAAATCGCCACACGTTTCGGCGAGTATCGGCTCGGATTCTTCTGGATGCTGATAGAGCCCCTGCTGGGAGTCATCGTCATCGGCCTGATCATCGGCTCCATTGCCGGGCGCACCGTCCCCGAGATTCCCTACGCATTCTTTTTGCTCAACGGCATGTTGCTGCTCAAATTATTCACAGGCACCATGAATAACGGCATCAATGCCATCGGAGCCAATCAGGGACTGTTGGTTTATCCCACGGTGAAGCCGCTCGACACCTTCATCGCCCGGTTTCTCTATGAACTCCTCACGACGCTTTTTTCCTTCACCCTATTCTGCGGAGCCGGCATGTGGCTGGGCATCAGGATTTCATTCGGCAGCCTGGAAGTCCTGTTATCCTGTTACCTCGTCACCTGGTTCATCGGCTGTGGCATGGGCCTGATCTTCGGCATCGCATCCGCCCACTTCAACGATGTCGACAAGTTTGTCAAAGTCCTCCAGCGCCCGCTGCTATTCATTTCCGCCGTTCTCACCCCCATTTCCGCGCTTCCCACCTCCATCCAGAAAATTTTATTATACAATCCACTGGTTCACACCATCGAGCTGAGCCGCCGCGCGCTGTTTCCCCACTATCATGCGGAAGGAGCCACCATGACCTATCCCGCCGTCATCGCCATTGTCGTGCTCGGCATCGGCCTCAGCCTCTTTCGTTTGAACCGTAATTTTCTAACCCAGCGCTAATCATCCCCGCCCATGATCGAGCTCCGCAACCTCACGAAATCCTATCCCGTCAAAAACGGGCTTCGCTACGTGTTGCGCGACGTGTCACTCACCATTCCCAGTCGGACCAATCTCGCCATTCTCGGCCCGAACGGCGCCGGCAAATCGACACTTCTCCGTCTGATCGGCGGCGCCGAATCCGCCGACAGCGGCTCCATCATCACCGACGAGGAAATCTCATGGCCCTTCGGAATCGCCTCGGGATTCCAAGGCTCGCTCACCGCACGCCAGAACGTCCTCTTCGTCTGCCGCATCAACGGCTTGAATTTTGACGAAAGCCGCCATGTCATCAACCAGGTCATTGAGTTTGCCGAACTCGGTGAATACTTCGACATGCCCGTCAACACCTTCTCCTCCGGAATGAGGGGACGCCTCAGCTTCGGACTCTCCATGTCCTTTCAGTTCGACGTCTATCTCATCGACGAACTCACCTCGGTCGGCGACACGATCTTCCGGGAAAAGGCCAGGGCCGCCTTCGAGCAAATCCGCAAACGCGCCTCGCTCATCTACGTCTCCCACAACGTCAACACCCTCCGCCAATCCTGCCAATCCGCCTTGTTCATCCGGGACGGACTGGCGGATTTC
>CAYXZE010000284.1:2676-3891 GCA_964469395.1 uncultured Luteolibacter sp. | reverse complement strand
CAGCGCGATGACGTCCCGGAATCGCTGAAACTCGGCGTCCGCAACTATTTCCAAAATCTCCAGTCCGCCGCGCCCGCCACACCCGCCGCCGCGGACAAGTGATGTCTTTCTATCAACGATCAACCGCCAATCCGTAACTATCAGATTTTCCCCAATGACTACTCTATCAGAACCCGCGGTCGGGCATTTCAAGGACACCTTCAACCGCATCCGCTCCGCCATCTCGACCTTCATGGTCGGCCAGCAGGAAATCATCGACGACGTGCTCATCGCGATCTGTTGCGGCGGCCACGTGCTGTTGGAAGGCGTGCCGGGCCTTGGCAAGACCTCGCTGGTGAACACCATCGCCCAGGCCATCGACGTTGAGTTCAAGCGCATCCAGTTCACTCCCGACTTGCTGCCCAGCGACGTGGTCGGCACCCAGATTCTCATCGACCGCGACGGCCGCCGCGAGCTGGAGTTCCAGCGCGGTCCGGTGTTCTGCAATCTCCTGCTGGCGGATGAAATCAACCGCGCCACGCCCAAGACCCAGTCCGCCTTGCTGGAAACCATGCAGGAAAAGCGCGTCACCGTGGCCAACCACACCCACTCGCTGGCGCTGCCGTTTTTCGTCATGGCCACGCAGAACCCGATCGAAAACGACGGCACCTATCCGCTGCCGGAAGCGCAGCTCGACCGCTTTTTCTTCAAGCTCCAGGTAGGCCTGCCGTCGCATGACGAGTTCAAACAGATTCTCGACCGCACCGGCGGCAACTCCCGCCCGCACGTCAAGGCGGTGGCCCATGGCGAGGACATCATCCGCATGGGGGAAACCATCCGCGAGGTGCCGATCGCGCCCGAGGTGCAGGACTATCTGGTGCGCGTGGTCCGCGGCACCCACCCGAATGAGTCGGCTCCGAAATCGGTTCTCCAGTTCGTCCGTCATGGAGCCTCGCCCCGCGCCGGCCAGGCGATCCAGGCGGCCGCCCGCGCCCGCGCCCTGCTGGACGGCCGTTTCCACGTCGCCCGCGAGGACATCGACTCGGTGGCGCTGCCCGCGCTCCGGCATCGCTTGATCCTGTCGTTTGAAGGCGAGGCGGAAGGCATCAAGCCGGACATGTTGGTCAGGGATGCGATCAAAGCGGCGAAGGCATGAGAGCCATCCGGAGCACAGACTCCAAGGAGCGGCGGTATCCGACCGCCGTGCCCATGGAAAAGCCAATGGGTCGAGCAAGG
>CAYXZE010000284.1:0-2576 GCA_964469395.1 uncultured Luteolibacter sp. | reverse complement strand
GGGGCGATCGGATATCGCCCCTCCTTGATGCGGCATCGCCGCCGCCCCTCAGGGAGCGGCGGTATCCGACCGCCGTGCCCATGGAAAAGCCAATGGGTCGAGCAAGGCGCTTTTCATTGGCATCTTATGGACGGGGCGATCGGATATCGCCCCTCCTTGAATACAGAAGCATCCACTCATGAAATCCTCTCTAACCGATCCCGCGTTCGTCCGGCAACTGGATGCGCTGAACCTGCTGGCCCGCCGCGTTCTGCGCGGTTCGCTGCAGGCGGACCGCCGCACCCGGCGCCGCGGCACGGGCATCACCTTCGCCGATTACGCACCGTATAGTTTCGGCGACGATTACCGCGCGATCGATTGGAAAATCTACGCGCGCACCGAGGAGCTGCTCATCAAGTTGTTCGAGGTCGAGGAGGACACCACGGTTTACATTCTGTTTGATTGCAGCCGCTCGATGGAACCCAAGTTCGACTACGCTCGCAAGCTCGCCGCCGCGCTCGGCTACATCGCGCTCAACGGTCTGGACCGCGTCGTGGTCCACAGCATCACCGGGCGGCTGGGCACGATTGTGGATAGCGCCCGCGGCCGGGGGAAGGTGTTTCCTTTCCTCCGCGATCTGGAAGCGGCGGAAACTTGCGGGAATGACAGTGATTTCACCGCGTGCGCCCGGACCTTCCAGGCGCGGAACCGCAAGAAGGGCGTGGTGCTGGTGATCTCGGATTTCTTTTTTCCGAAAGGCTTCGAGGAAGGCCTGCGCTTCCTGCAATGGTCCGGGCACGACGTGTTCGCCCTGCAGGTGAATGATCCGACCGACCTGACCTGCCCGTGGCTGGGCGACCTTGAGATCGAGTGCGTGGAAACCTCCGCCCGCCAGCGCGTGACGATCACCGAGAAGGAGTCCCGCATCTATCAGGAAGCGGTCGCGGAGTGGAACGAAAACCTGCGTTCCGAGTGCGCGCGCCGCGGCGTGGGGCTCGCCAGCACGACTTCCGACGTGCCTTTTGAAATCGTGATCCAGTCGATGTTGAGGAAAGGAGGACTCGTCGCATGAGTTTTGGTTTTCCCGCGTTTTTCTGGGCCTCGCTCGCGCTGCTGCCGCTCGCCGCGGTTTATTTCATCAAGGTCCGCCCGCGCCGCCAGGCGGTGAACGCGTTTTTCCTGTGGCAGCGGGTTTTCCAACAGAAGGCGTCGAACTCGCTGTTCCGGCGGCTGCGGAACCTGCTTTCGCTGCTGCTGGTCGCCCTCGCGTTTCTGGCCGCCGTGACCGCGCTGGCGAAGCCGCGGCTCGGCGACGGCTCGGCTCCGGACCTGCTCGTCGTCATCGACCGCTCGGTCTCGATGAACGGCATCGACGACGGGAAATCGCGGCTCGCGCGGGCGAAGGAGCTGGCCGGTTCGTGGATTGTCGCGCTCGGCGGCTCGCAGCGGGCGGCCATCGCGACGGTGGCGGGAAAAATCGAATACCGGGTGAATCTAACGAACCATGCCGGGTTGCTGCGCGACGCGCTGGACGGCATCACGGTTTCCGATCTGGCGCTCGACCCGCATGCGCTCGACGAGCTTGCGCTGCTAACCGCTGCGGGAAATTCCGCGAATACCCGGATCCTATTTCTAACCGACATGCATTCGGCCGCGATGGAAATTCCCGCCGGTGTCGAAGTGGTTGCCATCGGCGGTCAATCGGGCAATGCCGGGATCACGGCGGCGGATTTGCATTGGGACGGCCCCAACCGCGCCACGTTGTTCGTTTCCCTGGTGTCGGATTTCCCCGAGGCCCGCGAGGTGGAGCTGGAACTGGTGGAGGCGGAAACCGGCAGGCTCGCGCACTTGTTTTCCATGCGCCTGCCCGCGCGTGGCGAGGCGGGCGAGTCGATCCCGCTGGACGGCATCGGGCCCGGGGCCTGGCTGTTGCGGTTGCGTGGCTCCGACGCGCTGGCGGACGACGACACCGCGCCGCTGGGCTTGAACGCGCCGCAGCCGATTCCCGTGCAGGTGGCGGCGAAAAACCCGTTTTTCTTCCAACAGTGCATCGGTGCCTTCAGTCGCGCGAACTCGCTGTTCGAGCCGATGGAGGGCTTCGCGCGGCTTTCCCTGGCGGAAGGCGCTCCGCCGGAGACGGAAACGGCGATTGTTTTCGCCCCGTCCGGCGAGTCGCCCTTCTGGCAGGATGTCGGGGCGGAATTACCGCCGGGCGCGCCGGAAGTCGTGGCGAAGGAGCATTCCCTGATCGCCCGCATCGACCCCGCGCTGCTCACCTTCGACGGCGCGAAAAAACTCACCGCTCCGGCGGGATCGGTCGTCGTGCTGGCGCATGCCGACGGCACGCCGCTGCTATATACCTGTTCGGCGGGCGGGCGGCGGGCGGTGGTGCTGAACCTGGATCCCTCGCGCGAGGATTTTTTCCTGTCGCCGTGGTTCCCGGTGTTCGTTCACGACGCGGCCGTGCTGCTGACCGGGAGGGAGGACCGGTTTCCCTCGTCAGTCGCGACCGGCAGCGTGATCGAGGTGCCGGGCACCGAGGCGCTTGAGGCCGCGACTTTCCTGCGGAACGGCCAGTCCGAAAAACTGCCGCTGCA
>CAYXZE010000283.1:0-3931 GCA_964469395.1 uncultured Luteolibacter sp. | reverse complement strand
CTTTCAGGTTCTAGTAGGGGCAACCCTGTTCAGGTTCGAGTCCTGTCGCGCGCACCATTTGATGTTCAATAAAAAAAGGAGGCTTTCAAAGCCTCCTTTTTTATTGGCCGAATGAAGGCGATCGAGGATTTTCCGGCAGTTGTCGCGGCCACGAATGAGGGCGAGGGACTGCGTTTGACGGTTGTTTCAGTATCGTTGTTTGCTGAAAATTAACGAGTTGAAGCGCATTGAGCGCGCTCGTCCGCAATCATCGGAAAAATCGTTAGAACGAAGGGCGGGTTCCATGGTTCCTTGCTGATGAACCACGGTGTTACTCCATCACGAAACTCGCGGGGGCGAATTTGCCGAGCGGGAAGGTGAACGTGCTGTCGATCACGGGGATCGCCGCGCCGGTTTTTTGCCCGCGGAAGTCCACGGGTTGCGCTTTGGCCGCCTTGAAACCGACGGGCAGGGTGACGGTGAGCGGGCCGGATTCCTCCGTTTGATTCCAGACGCGCAGGAGGGTGCCGGCGTTGCCGTTGGGGTCGGTGCCGAAGGCGGTCACGAGCACGCCCTTGCGGGAGAGGGTGAGACCGGCGGATTCGGCGGGAAGATTTCCGCCCGCACCGGTGGCCGTGGCGGCGAGCAGAGGGGTGCGCGCTTCGAAGGAGGGGGCGACGAAGGCTTCGGCTTTGTTCAACGGGAACACGCGCACGCGGCTGGTGATGTCGCCATCGATCCAATAGGGGTAATTCGTGTTCCACATGTTGTTATACAAATGGACGAACGCGATCGGGTCCTTGGGAAGGAAGGTGAAATCATACTTCCACAGGCCAGGCTCGCCGAAGGACAGGGTGGGGGCGTCAATCGCGCAGAGGCCGAGGCCGGAGCCGTCGGGCGAGGTGATGGAGGCACCGCCCGCGACGCCGTAGAGGTAGCGGTTGCCGCCGGTGATCTGATCTTTCGCGAGATCCATCACGCCGCCCGCGCGGCCGAGGAGGAAGCGGGGGGATTGCGCGGCGGCGGGGAAACAGAGCCAGCCGCCTTCGGGGATCGGGTCAGCGGTTTTGCCGGTGATGCGCAGGGTGGTGTCCACCGTGGGCGCGGAGTCAGGAAAGGTGAAGGCGATGGTGACGCCCTTGGCGAGGCCGAGGGTGTCGGCGGCGGTGAGGGTGATGGTTTGACCGGTGGCGTCGCGGCGCAGGGTGGCGGTCCAGCCGGTAGGCGTGGACGCGGCATAAGCGGCGTCTTTCGGCATGTGGGGTTTGATCAGCCCGTAGCACGCGGCGATGTGAATCGAGTAGCGGTTGTAGTAATCGCGGGTTTGCGCTTCGGAGAATTTTTCGTGGAGGAACTGGCCGAAGGCGTAGGGACTGGCGGTGTCCGCGAGTTCGCGGCCGGTGGCTTTGTCCACGAGCGAGGCGAGACCGCCGCGCTTGAGGTCGAGCGTCACTTTATAATGGGCGGTTTCGATCACGCTCTTGTCGGTTTTCTCTTCCGCGCCTGACGGTTTCGCCCCGGCAAGGGGGAAGGTTTTCCAGCCGCCTGCGGGCACGTTTTCGGCGAAGAAGGTCACGCCCGGTTTCACCTCGACCACGCCGGATCTGGCCCACGGCAGCGGGTTGAAGACGACGATGCGGTCGCCGTCGGTTTTCACGGATTTCGCGAGCAGGGCGAGGCGGGTGTCGAGTTCGTCGGTGACGATGGCGTGCGCTTTCCGGATATACTCGCGCTTGTCGTCGAAGGAGGCCTCGACTGCCTTGTATTTGCCTTCGGCACGGGCTTTTTCCCAAGCCTCGCCGTAGAGGTAGCCGCCGACGCCGTTTTTCCAGGCTCCGTCCCACTGGCTGCTCGCGCCGTAGGTGTGCTCGCCGAAGAGCATGGCGTTCTCGTAAACGGTGTCCAGCGGGGCGGCGAGATCGCCGGTGGCGAGTCCGGAGGCGCGGAGCTCCGTGTCGAGCAGGCCGAGGGCGGAGGTGAGCGGCGAGTTGTTGCGGGCGATCCCGGCTTCGACGGGCATGGAGGCGAGGCCATGGATCCACGGGTCCACCATGTCGCCGCGGACGACGGGCAGGTCGGGTTTCTCGGCTTCAATGGCTTTGTAGAAGTCGTCCATGGTGCCGAAGTGGAGTGTTACACCGGGCATTTTCGCGATGGCGCCGCGCACGGCGGCCACTTCCTCTGCGCTGGGCAGTCCCTTGTTGTCGCCGGTCATGAGCACGGCGAGGTAGTTTTTCGCGGGCCAGTCTTTCGGCGGGGTCACGGGCGAGCCGTAGGCGGTCGTGTAGTGGCAGAGGACGCGGGAGCCGTCGGGACCCTCCCAGTGGAAAAGGTGGGGGACGAGCGGCCCGCGGCAGGCGTAGTTGCTGCCGATCTGGAGGAAGGGCACGCCCGCGTTCGCGAGGAGCGAGGGCATGATCCAGCCGTGCGCGGGCACATCGGTCATTTTCCCAGAAATCGGCAGAGGTTGGCCGTATTTGCGGGCGACTTCGGAGGAAAAGATGAAGCCGCGCGCGAGTTCCTCCACGTCCATCGAGTCGGTCTCCAGCGAGGCGGGCAGCGCGTGCACGGCGAAGGAGCCATCGCGCAGGGCGTTCTCGATCTTGGCTTTGCGGGCGGGGTCCTGGAGCGGGCCGAGGATGTTGCGCGCCATGGGCCAGCCGGCGATGGTCCACTTGAAGCGCTCCGCAGCGGGCTTCTTGCTGTCCGCCTCCTGCAGGCGGATCGCGTTGTCCATCATCTTGACGCGGTAGTCGGTGTTCACGATCGCGGCGGTGTTGGTGTAGCCGATGTCGCAGTGGGTTTTGAAAATGACCCAGATGTCCGTCACCTGCGGCGCGGTTTTTCCCGGTGCGATGTTAGATATGCGCGGCGGCACGGGAACCGGGGACTTCGGCCCGAATGGTTTGGCGTTGAGCGGCGCGGCCAATGCGGCGGCGGTCAGGATGATCGAGGAAAAATGCAGTGTTTTCATGGGAAACGGATGAATGGCGGGATGAGCCGTTATTTTGAAACGGTGACATGAATACGCGGCTCGGCGATGTTATCTTTCGCAAACTTTTCGCCGACGGCAAAAGGGCCGCCGATCCTCCAAATCGACGACCCCTTGAGTCCGGAGGAATCCTAACAACCTCCGGGAAATATCTCAGTTTCGGCGGCGGCGCAGCAGACAAAGCATGCCGAGGCCGCCGAGCAGGGCGGCGGAGGGTTCGGGGATGGCGGTCAGCGTGATGTTGTCCATCCACATGGTGGAATCACCTTCGGTGCCGGTGTTATCGGCATCTATACGGAGGATACGCAAGCCGATCTCGTTTGAATTGCTGCTTAGTGCAGTGTTAGTGATGTTGATCTCCAAGTCGTCGTGGATCAGCGCATAGGTGTTAAAGAGTGGGGTTGCTCGCTGGACGAGGGTGAAATCGGTGAATCCATACACGGTGGAGGGAGTGGTGACATCATACAGCTCAAAGCGCAGAGTGGCGTCGCCGGTGGCCGCGCCGCCGTTAATTCGGTCGTTACGCCAACCGAGATCGAGGGTGACGGTGTAGTTGTTATAAGATCCCGCCGTCAGCCCGAGGTTGTCGGGGGTGGAAAGGTTTTGGGATATCGATGAAAATGTCGCGCCGGAATTGTCCTTGAAGTGCAGCACGGTGGACGTGATGGGGGAAGTGCCTGCTATGGCGTAAACATTGTTGGCACCCTCCGCAGAGGTAGTCCAACCGTTCGGATCTAAATCGGTGGCATCATTAACGCCACCTTGGAAATTCCCGTTGACGAGAATGATGGTGGCGGCGTTGAGCGCGGTGGTTGGCAGGAGGAGAGTGGCGAGAAGGCAGGTTTTGCGGATCATGGAGGTATGTTTCATGGGATTGGTTTTGGATTTGATTCGGATCACCGCGCATCCAAACACGAATCCCGGAGGTTCGCGTTCAAGTTGAAGAAAATCGTAAATCGA
>CAYXZE010000282.1:0-3934 GCA_964469395.1 uncultured Luteolibacter sp. | reverse complement strand
ACGGAATCACGGTCGTCTAGCGATGGTCCGGAGTTCAAGCTTCAGCTTGTCTTCTTGAAGAGCACGATAAATCGTGAACTCCGGCGAGTTGGCCGGTTGCATCCTGTTCAAACGCATCTCGGGTTTCACCCGCGCCGGATTTTCGAGCCGGTGAACAGCACCGTCATCCGGTAAACGCGCTTTTCCCGCGTTTCGATTTTCCCGGTCGTCAGGTCGAAGCGTTCGGGGATTTCCTGGCGGTGGATGTCCACGCTGGCGCGGAAGCCGCGCTCGGAGAAAATATCGATGAGAATGGCGATGGCGGCCGGATCCGTGAACAGCGCGTCCTCGGTGTTGATCATCGCGCGGCCGCTGACGGCGTAGCGCTTGATGATGGGCATCATTTTTTCCTGAATGAAATCGACGACGGCCTGGAGCGTCTGCGGGCGTTCGATCTGATAGCTGTCGAGCCGGTTGACGAGTTCCTGGCGGGCGGACTGGACGATTTCATCGGCCAGCGGGATGTGGCGCAGGGTGTCGTAGGTGCGGGGATCGAGTTCCAGCGAGCTTTGGTATTCGAGCTCGTGAATGATGTTCTGCTGGACGACCGCGATGGGGGCCTGGGCGTTGATGAAATGGTAATGGAAGATCTGTTTGAGCGAGACGAGCGCGTCGTAGGTCTTTTCCTTGAAGGTGCGGTAGCGGTTGCGGGCGAGTTCGGGGTCGAAGTCGGTGGCGCGTTCTTCCTCCAGCTCGCCGACGCCGGATTGGCGGATCTCGGCGTTGCGGGCGAGCGCTTCGCGGCCGCGCTTGAGCTGGCGGGCGATGCTTTCCGCCTCATCCACGAACAGCACCATGATGTGGAAGGTGGGCTGCCGGAAATGATGGGCCTTGGGCGTGCCGGAAAACTCGCGGCGGAGCAGGATCATTTGATCGTAAAACAGCTTGAGGCACTCGACCTGGACGGTGGTGCGCGGGAAGCCATCGAGCACGGCGCTGTCGCGGAAGCGCGGTTTGAGGAGTTCGCGGAGCAGCAGGCGGAGCACTTCCTCGTCGCCGACCATGCCGCCGCCGGCTTTGATTTTCTTCGCTTCCGGAGAATTCAGCAGCTCGCTGATGACGATGGGTGGCGCGGCGATCCCGCGGACCTGGCGAATGAAGGTGGTGTTGGTGCCCTTGCCGGAACCGGGCGCGCCGCCGAGCAGGATGAGTTCCTTGGGAAATTGCAGGCTGTCGCGGCCGAGTTCTTTTTCCAGCTCCTTCCAGACCCGGTTGAAAATCAGTTGTGCGTCCTTGATTTCAAGGTCGGGGCTGGCGGCTGAGGATGTGGGGCTCGGTGTCACGGGGACGGCGACTAAAACGCATGGCGGGGCGGCGGTCCAGAGTCTTCGCCGGCAGGGCTGGCGCATTTGATTTTTTCAGCCGCAAAAAGGCGCAAAAAGGGCGCAAGAATCGATTTTGAACGGTTGATTCAATATTTGGAGAGTTGGATTGCTTTTTTTTCGGCTGAAAATCTTCGGCTGATTTTGATGCATCGGTTCCGGTCTGTCGGACTCGCACTCTTCTGGACTCGCCGCCACCGCTCCTCCAAGCTCCCGCCATGAACCGCCTTTTCCTGCTCGACGGCATGGCCCTGATTTATCGCGCGCACTTCGCGTTTATCCAGAATCCCATCCGCAACTCCAAGGGCGTCAACACGTCCGCGCTTTACGGTTTCATCAATACGCTGCTGTTCATTCTGGAAAAGGAAAACCCCACCCACATCGGAGTCGCCTTCGACACGTCCGCCCCCACGCCGCGGCACATCAAGTTTCCCGCTTACAAGGCCCAGCGCGACGAGATGCCGGAGGAACTCGCCGCCGCCATCCCCCATGTGAAAAACCTCTGCCGCGCGTTCCACATCCCGGTGCTGGAACTCGATGGCTTCGAGGCGGACGACATCATCGGGACGTTGGTGAAACGCGCGGAACTCGATGGCTTCGAGTCGTTCATGGTCACGCCGGACAAGGATTTCGCGCAGCTCATTTCATCTAACACCTCCATGTGGAAGCCCGGCCGCAAGGGCGCGGAATACGAAGTCATCGATCTTCCCGCCATGCTCAAGCACTGGGAGGTCGAGCGGCCGGAGCAGGTCATCGACATCCTCGGCCTGTGGGGCGACGTCGCGGACAACATTCCCGGCATCCCCGGCATCGGTGAAAAAACCGCCAAGAAACTCATCGCCGAGTTCGGTTCGATCGAGAACCTCATCGCCAACGTCGCCAAGCTCAAGGGCAAGCAGAAGGAAAACGTCGCGGCCCATGCCGGGCAGGCGTTGCTTTCCAAAGACCTCGCCACGATCATCATCGATGTCCCGGTCGCGGTGACCTGGGATGATCTGGTGCTTTCCCCGCGCAACGATGAGGCGCTGAAAACCCTCTTCAACGAGTTCGAGTTCCGCACCTTGTCCAAGCGGCTTTTCACGGACGTGGCGGCGGTTTCCAACCGCCAGCCTTCAGATGAAGTCTCCGCGCCGACGATTTTCGAAACCTTCAAAACCATCCGCGAGGTCGAACATACCTATCACCTCGCGGACACGCCGGAACTCCAGGCCCAGCTTTTCGCCGAACTCGCCCGACAGCCATCCTTCTGCTTTGACATCGAAACCACCGGTCTCGACCGCTTCATCTCGAAATTGTTAGGCATCGCGTTTTCCTGGAAAGCCCACGAAGGCTGGTATCTCCCATATTCCGAATCCCAAATTTCCAATCTCAAATCCCTCTTCTCCTCCCCCGCGGAAAAAATCGGCCACAACCTCAAGTTCGATCTCTCCATCCTGCTCCACCACGGGATCGAGGTCAGCGGACCGTTCTTCGACACCTTGCTCGCCGACACCCTGGTCGCGCCCGAGCGACGGCATTCGATGGATTATCTATCGGAAATCCTGCTCGGCTACACCCCGGTCAAGCTTGCCGACGTGGCTGCGGTTTCCAGCCGCGAAGCCGAGCAACCCGCCTCCGACGATCTCTTCGCCCACGCGGTGAAAACTAAAGCCTCCAAGGATCTCGATATTTCCGCCATTCCGCTGCCGGTGCTGGCGGAATACGCCGCCGAGGATGCCGATGTCACCTGGCAGCTCGCGCAGAAAATCCGCCCGTTGCTCGAAGAGTCCGGGCAGGCACCCATTTTCCAGCAGATAGAAGGCCCGCTGCTTCCCGTGCTCGTGGCCATGGAAATGCAGGGCATCGCTATTGATCCCGAAGCGCTCGGCGTCATCGGCGGCGAGCTGCAAATCCAGATCGACGAACTCGTCAAATCCATCCACCGCCATGCCGACCGCTCGTTCAACATCGCCTCGCCAAAACAGTTAGGGGATATTCTGTTCGACCAGCTCGGTCTCGCCGACAAGGCCAAGAAAACCAAAACCGGCCAATACAAGACCGACGAGCAAACGCTCGCCACCCTCGAAGGCAAGCACCCGATCATCAGCGACATTCTCGCCTGGCGCGAGGCCACCAAGTTGAAATCCACCTACCTCGACTCGCTGCCCACCCACGTCGTCGCGGAAACCGGCCGCATCCACACCCATTTCCATCAACTCGTCGCCGCCACCGGCCGCCTCGCTTCCTCGGACCCGAACCTGCAGAACATCCCGGTTCGATCCGAGGCCGGCCGCAAGATCCGCAAAGCCTTCGTCCCGCGTTCTTCTTCCCAATCTCCAATTTCCAATCCCCAATATCTGTTACTCTCCTGCGACTATTCCCAGATCGAACTCCGCGTGATGGCCGCGCTCTCTCAGGACGCCACCATGATCGACGCCTTCCAGCACGGCGCGGACATCCACACCATCACCGCCGCCAAGGTGTTCGCCGTCGAGCCGGCCGACGTCACCTCCGACATGCGGCGCACCGCGAAGATGGTCAACTTTGGCATCATCTACGGCATCTCCGCCTTCGGCCTCAGCCAGCGTCTCGCC
>CAYXZE010000281.1:0-3941 GCA_964469395.1 uncultured Luteolibacter sp. | reverse complement strand
GGCAGCTCGTTGCCGGAAAACGGGCTACCGTCAATCAACCCGCGATTCCCGCGAGCCAGAGCGCGGCGTGGATCTTGAAATCGATGACTTTTCCCGCCGCCTCCTGCGCGGCGAGCCATTGGCGGAGTCCGGCGAGCGGCACGTGGTGGACGGTAATGTTCTCACCCGCCACGCCGCCGCCAGCGTGTTCGCGGACGAGATCCGTGGCGTGGAAAAGATGGGTGAACTCCGAGGTCATGCCCGCGGATGTGGGGGTGGCGATGAGCGGCACGACCGTGCCGGCGCGGTAGCCGGTTTCCTCCAACAGCTCGCGACCGGCGGTGGCCGCCAGGGACTCGCCGGCGAATTCCGGCTCATCGCCGACCAGACCGGCGGGGATCTCGATGACCTGACGCTGCAGCGGTATCCGGAATTGTTCGACGAGGATGATTTCATCGTCAGGCGTGATCGCGAGAATCCCCACGGCGGCATCGGAATTCGGGCGGCGGACGAAATCCCAGCGACCGATGCGGTAAACGCCGAGCCAGCGGGTTTGGAAAAGAGTTTCGGTGGCGGACATGGATGTGAAATGAGGGCAAGAAACGATGGCGTGCGGGCGTATTGGACGCTATTCCTTCCGCGAAGCTGATGTCCCGCTACGATTTCCAAATCCCCGTCACGTTCAAGCACCGTATCGTTTTCACGCGGGATGCGTTCTCTATCGGAAACCCCGCGCTGGCGGAAATCCTGGCCGAGGGCGGTGGCGCGCGGGCGATGGTGTTCGTGGAGGAAACGGTCGCCGCGCTGTGGCCGGACCTGCCGGATGAGATTCAGACGTATTTCGCGGAGTTGAAGCTGGAGTTTCTCGGCACCACGGTTTTCCCCGGCGGCGAGCCGGCCAAAGCGGACGATCAACTGGTCCGCGAGGTCTGGGCGGCGATCGATGCCGCCCATCTGGACCGGCATTCCTACGCGCTGGTCATCGGCGGCGGGGCGTTTCTGGATGCGGTCGGTTACGCGGCCGCCACGGCTCACCGCGGCGTGCGGCTGGTGCGTTTCCCGACGACCACGCTTTCACAGGACGATAGCGGGGTGGGCGTGAAATGCGCGATCAATGCCTTTGGGAAAAAGAACTGGGTGGGCGCGTTTTCGGTGCCCTTCGCGGTGATCAATGATTTCCGCTACCTGCACAGCCAGAATGAGAAAACGCGGCGCAGCGGTCTCGTCGAGGCGGTCAAGGTGGCGCTGGTGAGGGACGCGGAGTTTTTCGAATGGATCGAGACGAACCTGCCCGCGCTCGCCGCGCTGGAGCCGGAGACGCTGGAATCCTGCGTGGAAAAATCCGGGCTGCTCCACGCCCGGCACATCGCCGGCGGCGGCGATCCTTTCGAAACCGGATCCAGCCGGCCGCTGGATTTCGGCCACTGGGCGGCACACAAGCTGGAGGCGATCACGTCCTATCAATTTTCCCATGCCCCGGCGGTGGGCGTCGGCCTGGCATTGGACACCTTGTATTCCGCGCGGGCCGGACTGCTGAAATTTTCCATCGCGGATCAGGTCCTGCGCGTGCTCGATGGCCTGAACGTGGCCATTTACCATCCGGCTCTGGATTGGCTGGACGACAGTGGCCGCCGCCGGATTTTTGACGGCTTGAACGAATTCCGCGAACACCTCGGCGGGCGGCTCACCGTTTTGCTACTGGAGGATCTGGGGCGCGGCGTGGATGTCCATGAGATCGACGAGGTTTTGCTCGGCGACTGCATCAACGAACTCCGCACTCGCTGGGAAAGCCGCGGATAAGACATTTTCATCACGCTTGCTTTCCCCGGGGGATCACGCCTAGTTTTCGCAATGCGACTCCGCTCCCTCACTCAACTGTTGTTGTTTTCGGCGTTCTCCGCCTCCCTCCAAGCCGCGATTTCACTGCCCGCCGATAGTAGTTCCGCGGCGGTTCCGGCAACCGCCGCCGGTCCGGCAAAAGAAGCCATGGACGCCTTTCAGGCGGGCCGCCACGCCAAGGCGGTCGAACTGGCCAAACCCCTTGCCGATCAAGGCAATGCGGACGCTCTCTATCTGATGGGTTTCGCCCATGAATCCGGCAAGGGAGCGGAGGCATCAAGGGACAAGGCCCTCGAATACTACCGCAAGGCCTCGGCAATGAAGCACAAGGACGCGAGCTACCGCCTCGCCTTCAATCTGCTGGCTTCCGAAAAAGAAGAGGAACGCAATCAAGCCCGCGAAGTCCTCGAAACCTCCGCCAAGGACGATCCGGCCGTCGCAGGCCGCATTCTCGGAGAAGCTTACCTCCGCGGCAGACTCACCCCGGCGGCCGATCCGGACAAGACGCTCTATTGGTGGAAGCGCGCGGCGGATGCCGGAGACATTCCGTCGATCCTGCTCGCCGCCCGTTTTTATGAAGGCCAGTTCGGTTTCCCCGATCGCAAGGACCTCAAGGAATCGCTCGCCAGCTACGCCAAGGCGGCCGGTCTCGGCGATGCCGGAGCGATGGCCGCCCTCGGTTCCCGCCTGCTCAGTGGCGACGAAAAAATCCGCGACGAACAAAAAGGCCGCGAGTGGCTCAAAAAAGCCATCGCCGCCAAGGAATACAGCGCCTACCTCGCCCTTGGGGATTATGAGGAAAACGTCAAAAAGAATCTCAAGAACGCGCTCGCCGAATACGAGCGCGGCAAGGATGCGGGACAAATCGACTGCATGCTGCGCACCGCGGATTTTTACATCGAGGGCAAGGGAGTCGAAAAAGATGCCGCCCGCGGCATGGCGCTGCTGGAAAAAGCCGCCGAGGCCGGCAACCCGGTTGCCAGCATGCGCCTGGCGGAGAAAGCCCTTGCGGCGGAAAAGCCAGACATCCTCCTCGGCTACAAGTATCTGCTGTTCGCGGCGAATGGAAATCTCGTCGCCGCCCAGCACGCGCTCGGCCGGCTTTACCTGTCCGGCCAGTTCGCCGCCGCCGATGTCCCGGCGGGGATCGCCTGGTTGACCCGCGCCGCCCAAGGCGGTTCCGCCCAGGCCCAATACGACCTCGCCTCGATCTACGCCCAAGGCGGAGCCGGCATTCCTCAAAATCTGGAAAACGCCGGCCAGCTCTTCATGCTGGCCACCAATCAAGGCCATGGCCCCTCGACGCTCGCGCTGGCCCGCATGCTCCAGGAAGGCATCGGCACCAAGTCCGATCTCGTCAAGGCCTGGGCGCTGGCGACTCTCGCCCAAGAACGCGGTGAGGAAAGCGCCAAGAATGTGATCGAAGCGATCGCCGAGAAGCTCGACGACAAGCAAAAAGCCGAGGCGAAAAAACTGCTCGGAGACATCAAGTCCGGCAAAGCCTCCGAATCCAAACCGGATGAAGCTCCGGCACCCGCTCCCGCGCCGAAAACGTCCCGCTAACGCCAAGCCGCATTTCCCCAAGCCCGCCCCGGTCGGATTCCGGCGGCGGGCTTTTTTTCGTCGGTCGCACGGCCTCTTCCCGCTTGCCACCACCCGTCCTCCCCCCAAACTCCCGGCGTGAAAGTCCTCATCACCGCCGGCCCCACCCGCGAGCCGATCGATCCGGTCCGCTACCTGACGAACCGCTCGTCCGGGAAAATGGGCTACACCCTCGCCGGGGCCTTCGTGCATGAGGGGCACTCGGTGCTGCTCGTTTCCGGCCCCACCAGTCTGGACGTGCCGGATAACGTCGATTTCATCCCGGTCGAAACCGCCGCAGAGATGCATGACGCCGTTTCAAAACACATCGGTCGCATGGACATCGCCGTGTTCGCCGCCGCCGTCGCGGATTACACGCCCGCCACCGTCGAGTCCCGGAAAATCAAGAAATCCGGCGACTCATTCACCCTCGAACTCGTCCGCACCGCCGACATCCTCGGCTCCGCCCGCCAGCCGTTCGGCTTCACCGGCACCCTCGTCGGCTTCGCCGCGGAAACCGAAAACCTCGAAGCCAACGCCCG
>CAYXZE010000280.1:0-3944 GCA_964469395.1 uncultured Luteolibacter sp. | reverse complement strand
GACGCTGGCGGCGAGGCAGACGGCACGGTTTTTCATAAGGCGGGAGTAGCCCCGCCTCCGGCCAGGCGCAAGCGGAAACGGGAAAGCGTCGGCCTTGCGGTTCCCCGCATCCCCCGTTACAAGCGCGCCGTGGAACCGATCCGCTATTTCAACCGCCACGCCCGCGCCTTCGAAACCGAACAAATTTACGGCGAGGGCTTCCTGCGCTGGTCTTACGGGCATCCGCTCGGCGCGATCTCGCTCAACGCCTTCGTGAAACGCCCGTTTTTCTCGGCGTGGTATGGCCGCCGGATGAGCACGCCGGAATCCGCCGCGCGGGTGGCTCCGTTCATCGCGCGATACGGGCTCGATCCCGCTGATTTCGCGGATGCGCCGGATTCCTACCGCAGCTTCAACGAGTTTTTCTACCGGAAATTAAAGCCCGCGGCACGGCCGGTCGATGCGGACGAAGCCAGCGTCGTCTTCCCCGCGGACGGGCGGCATTTGGGATTTGAAAAAGCGTCCGCCATCGCGGGAGTCTTCGTCAAAGGCCAGAAATTCGACCTTCCCGCGCTGCTCGGCGACCGCAATCTGGCAGATCGCTATGCCGACGGTTCGCTGATCCTTTCACGTCTGTGCCCGGTGGATTACCATCGCTTCCATTTCCCGGTGGCGGGCGTGCCCGGTGAAACCCGGCTGATCGAAGGCCCTCTGTTTTCCGTGAATCCAATCGCCCTCCGCCAGCGCCTGGCCTACCTGTGGACCAACAAACGCACGATCACCGATCTGAAAACCGAACGCTTCGGCACCGTGATTTGCATGGAAATCGGCGCGACCTGCGTGGGCACCATCCGGCAGACCTTCACGCCCGGACAACCCGTCGCCAAAGGCGCGGAAAAAGGTTATTTCGCCTTCGGCGGCTCCTCCACCCTCACCCTTTTCGAGCCCGGAGCCATTCAGTTAGAGGCGGATCTCCTCGAACACTCCGCCAACCAAACCGAGCTCTACGCCCGCATCGGCAGCCGCATGGGCCGCGGTGCCTGACCATCCCTGAAACCGCCAGCCCCGCCACCAACATGCTCCACCACCTGAAAAAACTCCAAGACCACGCCCGGGAAGCGCTCAAGCCCGCGTTGGAAGGCCAGCTCTCGCCTGCCGAGCGGATCTCTCTTTATAAAAAGTTTTTGAAAACCGAGGAGCTCCGCATCCAGCTCCATCACCGTTCCGGGGCCGGCGGATTGGAAATCGCCCGTGCCCGCGCGGCGCTCATCGACATCATCATCAGCTCCATTCTCGAGGCCTCGCTCAACACCCACAAGAGTCGGCAACTCCCGATCGCCCTCGTCGCCACCGGCGGCTACGGCCGCGGCACGCTCAACCCGCGGTCGGACATCGACATCCTTTTCCTCCTCCCCCGCGCCTCCACCAAGCTGCCGCCAGCGCTTCAGGAAATCGTCCAGGACGTGCTCTATCTGTTATGGGACGTCGGCTTCAAGGTCGGCCACGCCTGCCGCTCGATCGCGGAATGCATCGAGCAGGCCAAGGCGGACCAGGAAAACAAGACCTCGCTGATGGACGCCCGGCTCATCGCCGGCGACACCGCGCTTTTCGCCCAGTTCCAGGACCGCTTCGCCAAGGACTGCATCAACAAGGGCCAGGCCGCCTTTTTCGAAATCCGCCGCCGGGACCTCCGCAACCGCCACCTGAAATACTCGCACACCGTCTTCCTCCAGGAGCCCAATGTCAAGGAAGGCTGCGGCTCGATGCGCGACTATCAGAACATCCGGTGGGTCGCCCGCGTCAAGCGCGGCAGCGCCGACCTCAAGGACCTCGTCGAGGCCAAGCTGATCACCGCCCAGACCCACCGGGAACTCGAGGAAGCCTACGATTTCCTCCACCGCGTCCGCAACGAGCTGCACTACCACGCGGACAAGGCCACCGACCAGCTCACCCTCCAGCTCCAGGGAGTCGTCGCCACCGCCTTCGCCTACCCGCAGAAAAGCATCCTGCGCAGCACCGAGGCGTTCATGCGGGACTACTACCGCCACACCCGCAACGTCTATCAGCACACCGGCTCGCTGATGGAGACCTTCCAGATCGAGCAGGAAAATCTATCGGATACCGGCCTGCGCTCCTTCCTCACCTTCCGCAAGAAAAAGCGCGAGGAGTTCGACGGCTTCGTCGCCCGCGAGGGCCGGATCTATCCCGCCAACTCCGACATCTTCAGGGACGACCCGAGCCGGATGACGCGCCTGTTCCAGCATTGCCAGCTCCGCGGCCTGCGCCTGAGCCCGCCGATCCGCAAGCTGATGAAAGCGCACCGCGGGGACATCGACCGCCAGTTCCGCTACTTCAAAGCCAACCGCCAGACCTTCCAGGCCATTCTCGAACGCAAGGGCGACGTCGCCCGCGTCCTGCGCCAGATGCACCGCGTCGGCTTTCTCGGCGACTACCTGCCGGAGTTCGGCGCGCTCGACTGCCTCGTCCAGCACGAGTTTTTCCACCGCTACACCGCGGACGAGCACACCCTGCGCTGCGTCGAGCAACTGGACCAACTCATCACGGAAACCAACCCGCGCCGGGAAATTTACCGCCGCCTGTTCGTTGAAATCCAGGACGCCTACGCGCTCTACCTCGCCGTCATCCTCCACGACACCGGCCGCGCGGAAAACGTGCGCGAGCACATCGACGGTTCCGCCATGCTCGCCGCGCGGTTGTGCAACCGCCTTCAGATCCAGGGAGCCCGCCGCACCCTGATCATGTTCCTGGTGGACAACCACCTGAGCTTCTGGCGCACCGCCACCACCCGCAATCTCGACGACCCCGAGGTCATCGCCGAGTTCGCCCGCATCGTCAAAACCACCTCCAATCTCGACGCGCTGTTCCTCTTCACCTTCGCCGACTCCAACGCCACCTCCCCCGACGGCTGGACCGGCTGGAAAGAGAGCCTCATGCTCCAGCTCCACACCGCCACCCGCCATTTCCTCGAAGACGGCCGCGAAGAATACTCCCGCAAGCTCGATGCCGACCGCCTCGCCCTGCGGGATGAAGTCATCGGCATCATGCGCGAGGACTACCACCCGGACGTGAACCGCCATTTCGAGCAAATGCCCGCCGCCGCCTTCCATTTCCGGCAGGCCCCGCACATCGTCACCCAGGTCCGCACCGTCCGCCATTTCCTGCAGCGGGAAACCGGCAAGGCAGATCCCTTCGCCTCCTGCATCAAGTGGATCGACCACACCGACAGCGGCTACACCGAGATCGTCCTCGCCTGCCGCGACAAGCCGTTGTTGCTGGAAAAAATCTGCTGCGCCCTCGCGTCCGAGCAAATCAACATCCTCTCGGCCGACTTGTTCACCCGCCAGGACGGCATCGTCGTGAACATCTTCCGCATCTGCACCACCAACTTCGAACCCGTCTCCGCCGCATCCACCCGCAAGCGCTTCCTCGACACCTTCGAGGCCATCCTCGTCGCGGAAAAATACGAGCCGGAAAAATACCTGCGCCGCAAGGCCAACTTCCTCAAACCCCGCCAGGACCATGGCATCGTCGTCCCCGTCCGCGCCTTCGTCAGCAATTCCCTGCACCCCACCTGCACCACCGCGGAAATCCAGGGTCTGGACCGCATCGGCCTGCTCCACGACCTCTTCAACACCATCAACCGCCACGGCTTCAACACCGCCCACGCCCGGATCTGCACCGAAAAAGGCGTGGCCCTGGACACCCTTTACATCACCACCGCGGACGGCAAAAAAATCGAGGATCCCGCGCTGCTCGCGCAACTCGAACGGGAATTCTCCGCCCTCGTCGCCCAGCCCGACACGCCGGATTGACCCCAAATCGGCAAATTGACAAGATTCTGCTTGGCATTCCACGGAAGATCTTGCAATTTCCGCGCCCGCCCGAACCCGGGCGAGCTCACCGGAGTTCCACCATGTCAGTATCTATCCGTCTCAACCGCAAGG
>CAYXZE010000279.1:0-3945 GCA_964469395.1 uncultured Luteolibacter sp. | reverse complement strand
GGCCATGCGGCTTGATACGGTGACGGCGGAGATCCGCCCGCGCAGCGACTGGGAGGCGGTGGACCTGGGCTTCGCGATGGTGCGGCGCGGTTTCTGGCGCTGCATCACGGTGTGGTGGCTGGCGATGGGGATTCCCGTCGCGCTCGCCACGGTGTTGTTGTGGGATCGGCCGATGCTGCTGTTAGCCTTGTTCTGGTGGGCGAAACCGGCGGGTTCGCGGATGGTGTTGTTCGAGTTGAGCCGGCGTTTGTTCGGCGAGGAGCCATCGTGGAAATCCGTCTGGCGCGAAATCCCGCGGGCATGGTGGCGGCGGTTTTTCTATCGGTTTTTGCGGGCGCGTTTTTCTCCGTGGCTGCCGGTGACGCTGGCGGTGGAGGATCTGGAAGGCTTGCGGGGCAAGGCTTACAAGCAACGCTGCGGCCAGGTGGTGCGGCGCGGGGAAGGGGTGGTGATGTGGATTTTCTTCATCTCTGACGCGGCGGCCGCCTGGTGCGGGTTCGGTCTCTTGGCGCTGCTCGTCATGTTCGTGCCGGAAGGTCAGGATGGACCGTGGCGACAGGCGGTTGAGGCCTGGGATCCGAATTTCGCGTGGGAAATCCCGCTGCTGATTTCGCGCACGGTGGCGGGCTGTGTGATGGCGGCGATGTCTCTAACTGACGTGTTCGTCATCGGCGCGGGCTTCGGGATTTACATCAACAACCGGACGTGGATCGAGGGCTGGGACGTGGAACTCGCGTTCAAGCGGCTGGGCCAGCGGTTGGGAAAAGTCGCCGTGGTGGCGGTGGCGTTTTTCATCATGGGGTTGTCCGTGCGGGGAGCCGAGCCGGTCGTGGACGCGGAGGCCGGGGTGGAGGAACGGATCGAAACGCAGCGTCCTCCCGCCGAGGTGATCCGGGAGGTGAAGGCGGATCCGGCGTTCAAGGTCCACACGGTGACGGACCGGGTGCCGAAGAGCAAAACCTCGTCCGGCGGATTCATGCCGCCCGATCTGATCGCCATCCTGATGAAGGTGTTCGGGGTTTGCGTGGTGGTGTTGTTGGTCGGATTCCTCGGCTGGATGCTTTGGAAATACCGGCATGTTTTCGCGATGCGGGGTGGTGGCGTGAAGGAGGAAAAAATCGCGCCGACGGCACGGGTGGTGATGGGCATGGAGATTTCCCCGGACACGCTGCCGGAGGATGTGCCGGGCGCGGCGTGGCTGCTGTGGCGGCAGGGACGGCATCAGGAGGCGCTGGGCCTGCTGTATCGCGGCTCGATTTCCCGGGTGATGGAGTTGGGGCGGGTGGAAATCCAGGAGTCGGACACCGAGGGCGACTGCATGCGCCGGGTGGAGCAGGCGGGCGCGGCGGTGCATCCGGATTATTTCCGCGGGATCACCGGGCTGTGGATTCGTCTGGCATACGCCGGGATCAGTCCGGCGGATTCCGAGGTGCACGCCGTGTGCGAGCAATGGCCGTTCGGGGGAAGGAGGGTGCCGTGAAATTTCTCTGGCTGCTGGTGATGGCGCTCACTCTAACCGCCTGTAACAACTACACCGAGGTCAAGCGCGAGATCGGCTACAAGGGCAAGGCGCGGGTCAATCCCTGGCTGGCCGCCGAGCGGTTTTCCGCGCGATACGAGGGCGAGGTGCGTTCGCTGGCGTCGTGGACCGCGCCGGGATATGGCGATGCGGTGTGGTTCGTCCCGGCCTCGATTCTGGGCAATGAGAGTTTCACCCGCCGCGTCGGCGAGTGGGTCGGGGAGGGCGGCCATCTCGTCCTGCTGGTGGAGCACGCGGATGCGGAGTCTAACGACTGGTTCCCGCACCAGCCCGAGATCCGGCTGGAACCGGCGCTCGTGAAAATGTTGGCGGGGGCGGGGATCGAGTTGAAAGAACGCCCGGCTTCGGGAAAATCGGTGACCGCCACCAAGATCGAATTCCATGGAAAAAGCCATGAAGTCACCGCCGAGTCCGCCACCCGGGTGATGGTGCGCGGCGGCCAGCCCGGCGTGTTCGCCTCCGCCGTGAGCGGCAGTGGCCGGATCTCGGTGCTCACCGACGGTCGTCTGTTCCGCAACCGCTGGATCGGCGACAAGGAGCATGCGGTGTTGTTGGATTCACTGATCCAGGCGGCGGAAAATTACGGCAGCATCGGCTTCATGCGCGGCTCGGGGCTCTCGCTGTGGGGACTGCTGGGCAAACATTTGTGGCCGGTTTTGGTCGGTCTTGGTGTTCTAACCGCATTGTGGCTGTGGAAAAATTTCACCCGCTTCGGCCCGGTGGAGGCGGCCAATGGCACTTCGACTTTGCGCGGCTACGAACACCATCTGGAAGCGCTGGGCGATTTCCAATGGCGGCTCGATCGGGCGGCGGCGCTGCTCGTGCCGTTGCGCGCGCAGATCGTCGAGCACGGCCAGCGTCTGAGCGTGCGGGCCGGACGGCGCGATGATGATTTTTTCCAATTCCTCGCCGACCGTGCCGGACTGCCGCGCGAGCGGGTGTTCCGCGCGCTCGCCGAAGCCGCGCCGCCGGACTCTGCTATTCTGACACGCACCGCCGCCGATCTCCAGCGCCTGCTCCAAGTTCTCCACTGACCCACGAAGATTCATGAATCCAGACCCTTACGCACCGCTCCAAGAAACGCACGCAGTCCACGGCCTCGCGGAATTGATCCGCCAGATGCGCGAGCAAGTCCGCCGCGTCATCCTCGGTCAGGAGACCGTCATCGAGCAGGTTCTCGCCGCGCTGTTGGCCGGCGGTCACGTGCTGTTGGAGGGCAAGCCCGGCCTGGGCAAGACCCACCTCGTCACCACGCTGGCGAAAACCTTCGGCGGAGCCTCCGCGCGGATCCAATTCACCCCGGACCTGATGCCGTCGGACGTGACCGGCTTCCGCCTGTTCGACATGAAAAGCCAGACCTTCCAGCTCCGCCAGGGACCGGTGTTTACCAATCTTTTGTTAGCCGATGAAATCAACCGCGCTCCCGCCAAGACGCAGTCCGCGTTGCTGGAAGTGATGCAGGAACGCCAGGTCACCATCGACGGCGAGACACTCAAGCTCGCGCCGCCGTTCATGACGCTGGCCACGCAGAACCCGGTCGAGCACGAGGGCACTTATCCGCTGCCCGAGGCCCAGCTCGACCGCTTCATCATGAAGGTGCTCATCGACTACCCGGTGCGTGCGGCGGAATGCGAGATCGTCACCCGCGCCGCCGCGGAAACTCCCGGGGCTGCGGATCACGGCGTGGCGGTAATTTGCGGGCCGGATGAAATCGTCGCCGCCCAACAGGCGACTGCGGCGGTGGAAGTGGTTCGGGAAGTGGTGGACTACGCCGTGGCCCTCGCCCAGGCGACGCGGGATTCCCGCTCGATTTCCCTCGGTGCCGGAACCCGCGGCGCGATCAGCCTGGTGCGTATTGGAAAAGCCTTCGCCGCGCTCGACGGCAGGGGATTCGTCACCCCGGACGACATCAAGCGCGCCGCGCTGCCGGTGCTCCGCCACCGCGTCCAACTCACCCCCGAAATCGCGATCAGCGGACAGGACGTGGATGAGGTGTTGCAGGCGATTGTAGAGAGCGTGCCGGCACCGAGGCGGTGAACGGCTGCGATCCCGGTAGCCGGCCCTTTTGGTTTTGAAGCCGAGGGCTGGCTTTGCGCTTGGCGTGTGCAGGCAGAAGGACACACTCGCGCCAGTGAATTCAGCACCTCTTGGATTTTTTGACTCGGGCGTCGGCGGGTTGACCGTCGTCCGTGCCGTGCAGGAACTTCTGCCTGCGGAAAATATTCTGTATCTCGGCGACACCGCGCGCCTGCCGTATGGCTCGAAAAGTCCGGAAACCATCCGCCAGTTCGCGGATGAGGACGTGCGGTTTCTCATCGCCCGCGGCGTGAAAGCCATCGTCGTGGCCTGTAACACCGCGACCGCCCACGCCCTGCCCAGTTTGCATGAAAAATACCGGATTCCGA
>CAYXZE010000278.1:0-3946 GCA_964469395.1 uncultured Luteolibacter sp. | reverse complement strand
GCGCTGGCGGCCCGCCGTCACCCAGGTGCCGCCGCGCCCGCCCGCGAGTCCGCAGGAACAACAGGTATGGGTCGCCATCGATCACGTGAACGAACTCTGGGCCTGCGAGCTGCCCGCCGCTTTCATCTGGCATTATGAAAACATGCCGTGGTCGATCTATCGGGACACCGCCCGCTGGGCCTATGACGAGATGCGCCACGCGATGATGGGCGAGCGGCGGCTGTTAGCCTATGGCTTCGAGGTCGGCGTGGACGTGCCGATGGTGCCGGATCACTGGGTCGGAGTCGGTTCGCGCCGGGGGCTGGAGTCGATGTTGTTTCTCGTTCACGGCCTCGAACAAGGCGGCCCGAAATGGAAAGCGCAGTTGACGAAAGAACTGTGGGCGATGGGCGATCCCTACAGCTCCCAGGACTGCGATTACGATTGGGCCGACGAAGCCGGTCACATCCGTTATGGACAGGATTGGCTCAAGACCTTGTTTCCGGACCAGCCCAAGTCGGAAATCATCCGCCGCACCCAGGAGGAGGTGGCCTTGTGGAAGGAATGGATCGCGGACAAACACCGCACCGGAAACCACGGCTACGACGGCTTCCTCACCCGCATCGCGGAGAAATGCGGGAACATGCCCGCCCTCCCGAACCCCGAACATTTCCAACCCCTCGGCTCCAGCGCCGCGACCTCATCCTACGGGCTGAACGGTTAGAACATCGGCCTTTTGGAGTGCGGCGGTTCCCGCCGCTTTGGATCGCCGCCCGGACTCCGGGCGGATTGACAGGGCGTGAATGGGGCAGGTCTCGCGAGATCACATTTGACTTGCTCATGGGGGCTGGCGCCGGCAGATTCGGACATGGCACGCCCCGTCCGCTTCCAGCATCCCGGCGCGATCGACCATGTGATGGTGCGCGGCGATGGCGGCGAGACGGTGTTTGAAACCGATGATGATCGGAAGTCTTTCGTATTCCGGCTGGGTCAGGTCTGCGAAAGCCACGGATGGCGGATGCTCTCAGCAAAGGACTGGCAAAAGCACTCGACGAACCACGAAAAGACCCGCGCATGTGAATCCGCGAGGCCTGACCCCATTCACCGCGCCATGAAAGAAGGACGGCATCCGACAACCGCTAATACCTATCTCTGGCCTTTGAAATCCAACAAGAAAGCGAGGAGAAACCAATGAATCCTTATTTCATTATTGTGGCTGCTTTTGTTGCCGTGTTTTCTCAGTTTGCATCCGCCCAAGACGATTTATTGGAATCAGTCCGGCGCATAGGAGCCATGGAAAAGGCTGACGTGCCATTTGATCCGGCCGAATATATGACTATCAGCGACCAAGCACTACACGCATGGTCAGCAGCCTCTGAGGATGATCGAGCTCGTTTTAGCTTGAAGATGTTTCTTGTTCATTTCAGACGTGCTGGGATATTCGCCGCTGCTGGCAACTTCAGCGCTGCCGCCGCCGAGTTGAAGGAGGAAGCCATGATGCAGAACGAGTTTGGAGGGCGACTGGAGTTTGCGACCAAATCCCCTGACAGCTTCTTCTATGAGCTTGTCGAACTGCAAGCACTGGTGACGGCTGAAACCGGCAGCGATCCTTTGGCTGGTCAGGTCGGCTACTATTTTGAGAAAGATGGGAATGGCTTCACCGCCGCCAGATTGGAGCTTTACGATGACGTTGCGGGCATCACAGTCCCCGAAGTTGGAGACAATGACGCATTGGCGTTGGTTTACCGGCTCAACAAGCAGGGTGGCAAGTTCGTGGCGACAACTCCAAAATGGCTTGTTGTTCCCAAGGGAGCGCTTTCAGATGTATTGGAGCAAGCAACCCGCGAAGTGACGTTTGATGCTGATGGCAAGATGATGGTTCGCAATTTGAAGGCACAAGCCGCGCCATCCCCCAAGGCCGATCCCTCAGAAGCAGACAACACGGCAAGCCCGCAAGTTCCTTCATTTGATTTCGATCGATCCAACAAATAGCAATATCTTTACAGCTTACCCGAAGCCATGAAGAAATTTCCAATGATATGCCCCCGTTGCGAGCAAGGTAAAAAGCTTCATAAAGAAAAGATTAATGGAATCCCGAAAGCCATTTTTGTTTGTCATGAATGCGATTCGACCTGGCTGAAGGAAGAGGAAATCGGGGAAACCTTTCCTTTGCTATACGAACCATATTTGCGATCATTTGGAATCGATCCAATCACCGCAGATGAGGTGATTTGTGATGAGGAAGACATTGATACGCCACCACCAAAATGTCGACAGGATGGTGATCAAACACAATACTGCAATGAACAGGCTGCTATTACTCAAATTCGTGCTCGCACTTTCCATGACACATGCCCTGGCATCGAAACCGCCTCAGACGCCCGAACAAATCCAACAGCAAAAGAATCTTGCCGCGCAACAAGTGATCGAAGACGTCGCGCCTGATTTTCGCACGCCATTGGCGGTGTTCGAGAAATTCTATGCCGGACTTGTTGCGGGCGACGTTTCCGAATTATCTCTAATGACTCAAAAGGCAATCGAAGAACGGTTGGGACCCGGAGAGTTGACGCCAGAAGAATTGCAAAGAATCCGCGATGGCGAAGCGGAACGAGACGAAAAAAAACCATATATTGGGGATATTTATCTTCGAGGCAAATCCGCAGCGACCTAAGATTATCTTTGCCTATAGCTATAACTTCAAAGGCTCCGAGGGAGAGCGAATTGACATGGCGGACCGAGTGGGGATCGTGTTAATCCGAACGCCGCAAGGATGGAAGATCGATGAGATTGAGGATGATCCAGTAGTTGAGTAAGTAAACAAATTGCATGGAGTTGGCCGAGGACGGGATCAGATCCGACTCGGGATTTCACCGGCGGAACCAGGCTTCCGGCCTCCGCGCCGGTCATGTCGCGACACCGTCAATATTCAATCTCGGCAAGCGCCACCCGGCAGGGCGGTTATGGACAAAACCACACCAACCCGCGCCAATGTGGTCGTTCCCAAGCAATGCGCCGGAATGACAGCCGATGGAGCGGGGGGCTTTCATCCTGCGGCATTTTCCCGGTGCGCGCCCGGCGAGACGCCCAGATAACGCCGGAACACGGTGGCGAAATACTGCGAGCTGGAAAATCCGAACTCGTGGGCGATTTCGGTGATCGAAAGGTCGTGCGCCTCCCTCAGCCGTTTTGCCGCGCGTTCGACACGCAGCCGCAGCCAATAGTCCTTCGGGCTGCTGCCGGTCACCCGTTTGAAATGCACGTGGAAGCGCGCTTGTGACAAACCGGCCACTTCCGCGAGCTCCTCGCTGCTGGCATCGGTGTCCGGGTGCTCCTCCATCCAGCGCTGGACCTTGCGGATACGCAGCTCGTTCGCCCGGTCCGACGATTTCACATGGCTTCCCGCCACCACCGCCGCCGCGCCGAGCACGAGCGCGGAAATCCGGTTGCGGATCATTTCCCGCCCGATGTCCTCGTCGCTCCGCGCCCACCACTCGAAGGCGGATTCCAACAGACCCGTGGCATCCTGCGGCATGGGGCTGACCATGGGCGCGGCGGGATCGGCCAGCATCGAGTAAACCGCCCGCACGCCCTCGGTTTTCATGCCCAGCGCCGGTCCGCGCGGCATGGGTTTGAATTGGAGGATCAACCACGCCATCTCGCCCCGTTGCTCATGCCACACGCCGGTCCCGTAACGCTGCCCCGGCAGAAGGCGCATCATTTCCCCGCCGCGCACCAGCGTTTCCCTGCCATCGACGACGATGAGCTGTTGTCCTGATAGGACAAACTGGAGGATCAGCCAGCGGTCGTGCCGTTGTTCGTCGAGCGGTGGCGCGGCGCGGACATAGCGGAACCGCCCCAGCGCGAGCGCGTGCCGCATGCCGATCTCACGCAGGTCGAGAATCCGCCGCTCCGGCGTGTTTTCCGTGTCGATCCATTCCTGTTGCTGCGGCGGGTTCATGATTTGCGT
>CAYXZE010000277.1:0-3948 GCA_964469395.1 uncultured Luteolibacter sp. | reverse complement strand
CGCCACGCCGCAACAAAGCCGTTTGCCCCACCTTGCGCAAGAGCGAACCGCACAATGACCAATCTGACTAACAGATGCTTGAGCATGGACACGCGGGATTCATGGCGATGACGAAAGTGTCATCAACTGAAACTGGCAGACAGATGCAAAAAAGAGCGATTGCCCGCTCCCCCACCCACCATCGCGCTCGACTCCTCCCGCTCCCCCGGTTCAAAATTCCCCGCATGAAGCCACGTTTCACTCCTCCGCGCGCCGCGCAAAGCAAGCAGGCGCGTGAAAACCGCCATGTCCAGGCGGTGGAAACCATCACGCCCTCGCTCGACGAAGATGATTTGATGGCGATCGTGGCCGGGCAAAAAGAACCCTTCATCCTGATTCTCGATTGCGTGCAGGATCCCCACAACCTCGGCGCGATTCTCCGCACGGCGGATGCGGCGGGCGTGCATGCCGTGGTCGCGCCCAAGGACAAGGCCGTGGGCATCACCGAAACCGTGCGCCGCGTTTCCGTGGGCGCGGCGGATCACGTGCCGTTCGCCCAAGTCACCAATCTCGCGCGGACCATGGAAAAACTCAAAGCCGCCGGCGTGTGGCTGGTCGGCACCTCGGATCACGCGACCGCCAAGTCGATCTACGATCTCGACCTCAAAGGCCCGCTCGCCCTCGTGATGGGCGCGGAGGAAAAAGGCATGCGCCGGCTCACCGAGGAAAATTGCGATTTCCTCGCCTCGATCCCGATGGCCGGCAAGGTCGAGTGCCTCAACGTTTCCGTGGCCACCGGCGTCTGCGTGTATGAGGCGGTGCGCCAGCGCCGGGCAGCCCGTGAATGAGCCGGTCCGGATTCTATCAGACCTGCACCTCGGCCACAAAGTCTCGCGGATTGAGCAGGTGTCCGCGCTGCGCCCGTTGATCGCCGGTGCGGCGACGGTGATTTTCAACGGCGACACCTGGCAGGAACTCGCGACGCGGTTTTACGACCGCTCGTCCACCATGCTCGACGAGCTCAAAGCCCTCTGCCGCGAGGAAGGCGCGGAAGCCGTTTTTCTATCAGGCAACCACGACCCCGGCTGGCCCGGCCCCGGCTGGGTGGAGCTGGCTGGCGGACGGATCGTCATCACCCATGGCGACGCGCTGCTCTTCGACGGCTCGCCGTGGAAACGTGAAATCCTCGTCAGCGGCGAGCGTGTGATGGAATTGTGGGACCAGCATCCGCATGCCAGGCAGGATATTGAGGAACGACTGCGGGTGGCGCGGAAAATCGCCCGCGAGTTATGCACCACGGAGCACCCGACGGGCCGGACTTTCCTGAAACGCGCATGGGACGCCGTGATCCCGCCACGGCGGGCGATCAAAATAATCGAAGCCTGGCTCATCCAAGCCTCCGCGGGCGCGAAATTCTGCGATCTCTATTTCCCGAAAGCGGAAGTGCTCGTCATCGGCCATTTCCACCGCGAAGGCTGCTGGCTGCGGAACGGCCGCCGCGTCATCAACACCGGCTCCTTCATGGCCCCCGGCCGCGCCTGGTGGGTGGAGTGGAACGACGGCTGGCTGAGCCACGGACGGATCGAGGAAACTCCGGAAATCTGCCGGATGGAACCGGCGCGGGATTTCTGGCGGCTCGCGGACTGAAAGAAAAATGGTACACGAGGACGGGATCGAACCGCCGACCAATCCGGTGTAAGCGGACCGCTCTACCGCTGAGCTACTCGTGCACGGCAGGACGGGAAGCTGCCGGGGGATTCAGCCAAGATCAAGCCCGGACCTGCGCATCCAAATCTTTTAGCCGCAAAAAGGCGAAAAAAGGGCGCAAAAATCTGATTTGAGTAATCAATCCTCCCGAGTAACACTTTTGTAATGTGTTGACGCTGAAGGGGGTAATTGAACCACAGATTTCGCAGATTTACACAGATAAGAGCACTGAATCCCGTGTTATTCTGACTTTCAGTAAAATCAGTCAAAATCAGCGCAATCAGTGGTTAAATCGCGCCGTCAGTATCCTTGTCATTTCCCCATCCAGGTTGAATCGAGTGATTGAATCGGGTTTTTGCGCCCTTTTTTCGCCTTTTTGCGGCTGAAAATCTTCGGCTAATTTTAATGAGTCAGCTCTGGGTGTGTTGCGAGCTTGCGTTGCGAGCTTGCGGGCGGGGCGCGACGGTGGTTTGGTTCGTGCCACGAATGCATTTGCGCCTCTCAGATCAAGAACTCGCCACGCTGGTGGAAATGGTCAGCCTCGCGGCCAACGTCGCGTCCTGGAACCAGAAGGAATCCGCCAATGACCAGGTCTCCGCGTTCGAGACCCTGGAAAGCAAGATTTTGGAAAAAGCCGGCCACTCCGGGCTGGGCGACTGGATCGAGTTCGACGAGGAAAGCCAGCGCTTCCGCGTGAAGGCGGAGCGGGAGGAAAATTTGTTCTACCACGAGTGCTACGAGGAATTCCGCAACGAGAGTTTCTGGGACGAGCTGGCGGTCCGGCTTTCCGACCGCGATCTCGCCCGCGCCATCGGTTTCAAAGCGTGGGAAAAACTCAGCGAAGAGGAGCGCCGCGCCCGCACGGTGGCGTGGGAAAAACGCTACTGGGAGGAGTTTTCCAAACGCGGTGTGGATCGCGTGGTGGTGGTGAACCCGCCGGGTGAGGGTTAGAAAAGTCAAAGGTCTGAAAGTCAAAAGTCTGAAGGTCGACTTTCAGACTTTTGACTTTCAGACCTTCGACCCTTCACAACCTTCGACCCTTCACTTGCATCCCGCCGCGCGCCCTGCTTGGATCGCCTTTCCGGCGTCACGCCGGCCAATTTTAACCGACCGAAACCATGGGAAGACATTTTGAATGCCGCCGCCGGGCAAAGGAATCGCGATGGGCCACAATGTCCAAGGTGTTTCCGAAGCTGGCCAAATCCATCACCATGGCCGCCAAAAACGGTGGCCCGGACCCGGAGTCCAACGCTCCGCTGCGCGTCGCGATCAACAACGCCAAGGCCCAGAACCTTTCGAAGGAAAACATCGAGAACGCCATCAAGCGCGCCGCCGGCAAGGACGCCGCCGATATTTCCGAAATCACCTACGAGGGCAAAGGTCCGCACGGCTCGTTGTTCGTCATCGAGTGCGCCACGGACAATTCCAACCGCACCGTCGGCAACCTCAAGATCATCTTCAACAAAAACGGCGGCCAGCTCGTCAATGCCGGCCAGCTCGATTTCATGTTCAACCGCAAGTCGGTCATCGAATTCCCCGTGCCGGAGGGCCGCGATCTCGAAGAACTGGAGCTCGAACTCATCGACGCCGGACTTGAGGAACTCTCGGTGGATGATGGTGTCGTTTCCCTGATCGGCGAATACAGCGCGTTCGCCAGCCTGAGTCACGCGGTGGAAGCACTCGGCATCGTCGCGACGAAATCCGGCCTCCAACGCCTGCCGACCCAGCCCATCGAGCTGACGGAAGAGCAGATGGAGGAAGTGGAAGCGATCCTCGACAAGATCGAGGACGACGACGACGTGCAGGCGGTGTTCACCAACCTCGCTTGAGCCGCTGTCTCAGCTCTCGAAATACGTATAACCCGAAAGCCCCACTCGGAACAAATCCAGAATCTCCCTTCGCTCCTTCGGCGAGATCCGGCCTTCGGTGACGGCTTTTTCGGCGAAGGTGCGGAAGCGGGTGACGAGCTCCTTGGGGTCGAACTCGACGTAACTCAGCACGTCGGCGACGGTGTCGCCCTCGACTTCGTGGGTGTAAACGGGTTTGCCCTTTTCAAGATGGACGCCGACGACGTTGGTGTCGCCCAGCAGGTTGTGGAGATCGCCGAGGGTTTCCTGATAGGCTCCGACGAGGAAGACGGCGAGGTAGTAGGGCTCGCCTTGCTTGAAGTCGTGGAGCGGGAGGATTTTGGCGACGTCCTCCTTGTCGATGAAGCGGTCGATCTTGCCGTCGCAGTCGCAGGTGATGTCGGCGAGGACGGCG
>CAYXZE010000276.1:0-3949 GCA_964469395.1 uncultured Luteolibacter sp. | reverse complement strand
AAAATCTTCGCCTGATTTTGATGCGTCGGCCCTGCCATTTCTCATGACTACCGGAATTCCAGCCTGGATCGCCTGCGGCGCGTGTCTCCTCATCGGGCTGGCGGCGGTGCTTCTGCGTCCCAAGGTCGGGGCGAGCTGGTGCTTTTTCATCGGCATGATCCTGCTGGCTGCCGAGCAACTCGCGGACCGGGCGGCGGAACGGGCGGAAGGCCCGCTCGAGACCGGGCAATGGCTCGTGAGGGCGGTGTGGGTGAAGTCGCTCATTCCCGCATTCTGGCTGGGCTTCAGCCTGATGTATGCCCGCGGGAACGCGGCGGAATTCCTCCGCCGCTGGCGATGGATGCTCGGCTTCGCGCTGGTGGCGCCGCTGGCGCTCGGCCTCGGGGCCGCGGGGCGCTTGTTAGAACCATCCGTCGCGGGCGGGGCGGAGACGTTTCGTTTCCTGGAGGCGGGGAAAGTCTGGCTGATGCTGGTCCTGATTCTCACGCTGGGAGTCCTCATCAATCTGGAGAGAACCTTCCGGACCTCGGTGGGGATGACCCGCTGGCGGATCAAATACATGTTTCTCGGCATCGCGATGATCTTCGGCGTCCGGATCTACGCGCTGAGTCAGAACCTGTTGTTTTCCGCGCATGATCCCGCATTGGCCCGGCTCACCACCCTGGGGGTGATTCTTGGCTGCGGGTTGATGGTGATCGCTCATTTCCGCTCGGGTCTCGGGAAAATCGACCTCTACCCCTCGCGCGTGGTTTTGCAGGGCTCCCTGACGGTGATTCTGGCGGGTGGTTATTTCCTCATCGTCGGAGTCCTGGCCCAGATGGTGGCCGTGATGGGCGGCATGGCCAGTTTTCCCGCCCAGGCGCTGGTGGTGCTCATGGGGCTGGTTGGCCTGACGGTGCTGCTGCTTTCGGACCGTTTCCGGACGGGCCTGCAACGCTTCGTCAGCCGTCATTTTCACCGGGCCGAGCATGATTTCCGGAAAATCTGGACGGAGTTCACCCGGCGGACTTCCAGCGTGCTCGACGACGTGACGCTTGGCATGAATGCGGCGGCGGTGATCTCGGAAAATTTCCATGTCCTCGGCGTGACCGTGTTCCGGGCGGCGGCGGAGCCTCCCGCGCTGACTTGCTTGAGCTCGACGGAAAAGCAGCGCGCCCAAACCTTGTTGGACTTCGGGACGGAGTGGATGGCGGAGGTTCGCGCGCTCGGGCGGCCGTTCAATCTGGAGAAGGAAAAAAACGGCTGGGCCCGTGTGCTGCGCCGGCACTGCCCCACCAAGTTCGAGCATGGCGGGGATCGCCTGGCGATTCCGCTGGTGGCTTCCGGGCAGTTCGTCGGCCTGGTCGTGCTGGCGGACCGGGTGAACGGCGTGCCATACAGCCACGAGGAAATGGATCTGCTCGCCTGCATCGGCGATCAACTGGCCGCCGCCTTCCTGAACGGCTCGCTAACTGAAAAAGTGTTGCAAGCCAAGGAGCTGGAGGCGTTCCAGACGGTATCCACCTTTTTCGTGCACGACCTCAAGAACGCCGCCAACAGCCTCAATCTGACATTACAAAATCTGCCCGTGCATTTCGACGATCCGGAATTCCGGGCGGACGCGGTGAAAACGGTGGGCAGGACGGTCGAGCGAATCAACCAGATGATCCTCAAGCTGAGCAGCCTGCGCCACGAGATGCAACTGCGCCGGGCACCCTGCCGGCTCGATCTGTTGTGCGCGGAGGTGCTCGACGGCTTCGATGCGGAAGCGGGAAACGGCAGCGTCATTCAACGCGATTTGCAGGCGGTGCCGTCCCTCGATCTTGACCGCGACGCGATCCACAGCGTGGTGACGAATCTCGTGGTCAACGCCCGCGAATCCATGGCCGGCGGCGGCATCATCCGCGTGGCGACACGCGTGGAAAACGGCCGGGCCGCGCTTTCCGTGACGGATGAAGGAAGCGGCATGAGTGCCGACTTCATCAGGAACCAACTGTTCCGCCCCTTTCACTCGACGAAATCCAAGGGATTGGGAATCGGCATGTTTCAGTGTAAGAAAATCATCGAGAGCCACCAAGGCGGCATCGGCGTGGACAGCGCGCCCGGACGCGGCACCCGCTTCACCGTCCTGCTGCCCCTGCCGCCCGAATTCACAACCCCATCACCACCATGAAGCCGAAGATCCTGATCATCGACGACGACGAAGAAATCCGCACCCAGATGAAATGGGCGGTGGCCGCGGACTACGAAGTGTCCCTCGCGGGCGACCGCGAGGAGGCGATCGCGCGGTTCCGCGAACATCGTCCGCAAGTGGCGCTGTTAGACCTGGGCCTGCCGCCCAGCCCGAACGATACGGGCGAGGGCATGGCGACGCTGGCCGCGCTGCTGACCATGGATCGCGGCGCCAAGATCATCATCATTTCCGGCCAGAGCGACCGGGAGAACGCCGTGCGGGCGATCGGTGCCGGGGCGTATGATTTTTTAAACAAGCCGATCGACGCGGAGCAACTGCGCCTGCTGCTCCAACGCTGTGTTTTCGTTTCCGAACTGGAGCGGGACTACCGGCAGCTTCAGGACGAGGAGCGGCCGGGAATGTTTGAGGGCATCCTGGGAAGTCACGCGAAGATGGAGGAAATCTTCAAAACCGTGGGCAAGGTCGCGAAGGCCGCCGCGCCGGTGTTGATTCTCGGCGAGAGCGGCACGGGCAAGGAGATGGTCGCCAACGCGATCCACCGGCGCGGCCCGTGCAAGGACAAGCCGTTCGTGGCCATCAACTGCAACGCGATCCCGGAAAACCTGATAGAAAGCGAGTTGTTCGGATATGAAAAAGGAGCCTTCACCGGAGCCAACAGCCAGCGCGTCGGCCTCATCGAAACGGCAGCCGGCGGGACCCTGTTTCTCGACGAAATCGGCGACCTGCCGCCGCCGGTGCAGGTGAAGCTGCTCCGTTTCCTGCAGGAAAAGCGGATCCAGCGGGTCGGCGGGCGACAGGAAATCCCGGTGGACGCGCGGGTGCTGGCCGCCACCCACATCGACCTCACCAAGGCGATCTCGGAGGGCCGTTTCCGCGAAGATCTCTATTTCCGGCTGGCGGTGGTGGTGTGCAAGCTGCCACCGCTGCGCGAGCGCGGGGATGATGTCATTCTGCTGGCCCGGGATTTCCTCAAGCGTTTTGGCAAGCTCCATGGCCGCGAGAATCTTTCGTTCGATCCCCAGGCGCTGAAAGCCATCGCGCGCTACCCCTGGCCCGGCAATGTGCGGGAACTTCAAAACCGCATCCAGCGGGCGGTAATCATGGCCGATGACCGGCGGATCGCCTCTGAGGATCTTGAAATCGGGACCGCGCCGGGCACCGGGGAATCCGGAACCCGCCCGGCCGCGGTCGAGGCATCCCAGGCGGGCGGCCTGAAAGAAGCGCGCGAAACCCTGGAACGCGAACTCGTGAGCCAGGCGCTCGACCGGCACGAATGGAACATCTCCGCCGCCGCCAAGGAACTGAATATCTCCCGGCCGACTTTATACGAGTTGATGAACAAGCTCGGCATCTCGAAAGAGGGACAGTGATCCCCGCCGGAACCGTGTGTCGGAACTCGGACAGATAGGCGTCGGTTTCCCTTACACTTTGAGCAACCGGAGATTCAAGGATCACACGAGCATTTACCGAATGCGATTTTTTTAAACACTGCAACCAATTGATTTCCAGCCACATGCAAATCATGAATTCAGTCTGAAAATCATCTTGGCATCCCGCTTGCTTATAGAATGCCACTTGGTTTGTGACGCTTATCCGCTTCCGCCAATCTCCCCCCACCCCCCAACACCAACCCCCCGAGACAATGAAAACAGTTCGCTCGCTCACCCTGCTGGCATTCGCCGCCACCACACTGGCCGGCTCAGCAGCGGTGATGAATATCACGGTAGATGCCGATGGCAACTACCTCCAAAATGGTCTCCCCCCCATAGGTGAGAA
>CAYXZE010000275.1:0-3976 GCA_964469395.1 uncultured Luteolibacter sp. | reverse complement strand
CCACTTCCACCGATCGCCGCCCGAGTGGCGGAGGGATTCAGCGGACAGCGCCTGATTGTCGTGCCGCCGGATCAACAGCTCGCGGGAGCCTCCCTGCCGGTGGTCCGGGATCTGCAGGTCACTCACATCGGCCATTTCAACATCGCCCGCAACCACTTCGTCGAGCGGCGGAATGGCTGCCCGGATTCCATTCTCATTTACTGCATGGCCGGTGCGGGGCGCTGCAAGCTGCATGGAAAAACCCGGGACATCGTCGCCGGGAACCTCATCCACCTGCCCGCCGATGCCGCCCATTCCTATTTCGCCGACGCGGCGGACCCGTGGAGTATTTTCTGGATTCATTTCACGGGACTCCGCGCCGCGGATCATGTGGAGGCGCTGGCCCTCCCCGGCCCCGGAAATTGTCCGATTCTCAACGTCCCGAAACAGGACGTGATGCGGGATGCCTTCGAGCAAACCTATCGCCACGCCATCGACGGATTTTCCGATCTCGGGCAGTTAGGCATGAGCACCGGGCTGGCGCGCCTCATCGCCCTGGCCCGGATCTATTCCCAGACCGGCACCGCCCGCACGCGCCGGACGGAGGACCGGATTCTCGACATCATCCGCCAGCTCCAGGCGGAACCGGCCCGCAACTGGCGGCTGGAAGAGTTGGCAGCCGCCGCCGGCATGTCGCCGCCCCATTTCTCGGAGCGGTTTCACAAACAGGCCGGTTGCCCGCCCAAGCAGTTTCTCATCGGCCTGCGCCTGCAGATCGCCTCGGCGCTGATGCAGGAATCCGGGCTTACCGTCGCGCAAATCGCCCATCAGGTGGGTTACGAGGACCCCTACTATTTCAGCCGCCTGTTCCGCATCCACACCGGCCAGTCGCCGCGGGAACACCGCCGCGAGCTGGGGATGGTGGATGGTAGATGATCCACGATCTCTCTTCCCCTCACTTCTTTTCCAGCACCATCCGGCGCACGTTCATGACCGCGTTCCGGGCTTTTTGAGTGGCTTTGAGTTCGATTTCCACCTCGCCGGCCTTGGGGATTTCCAAGGACATGGGCTCGCTCCAGCGGTAGGTGTTCCAGTTGCCGGTGGATTCGACCTTGCCCTTGACGCTCAGGTCCCGGCCATCGGCGGCCAGGGAGCCGTTCGCGGTGATGGCGTAGGCGCTGCCCGCGTCCTCCGCCAGACAGGCGTATTCGAGTTTCACCGAGTAGGTGCCGGGAGCCGTGAACTTGCAGCGCCAGGCGATGGAGTCGGCGGCATTGACCCAATGGGTGACGGAGCGCTGGATGTCGGGATTCTTGGACTGGCTGGTGCCGGGGACGTTCTCCAGTTGCAGCGCGCCCTTGATGGCGGCGTTATTGGCGGTTAGATTGAAGGTTCCGGCCGGCTTCTCGGTGATGAGGGCCGCTTTGGCGGAGACTTTGAGCTCGCCGTCGAACTCGGCCACCAGCACCACCGGCATGTTGCCGATGCTGACGCCTTCGGGCCAGACGACCGCCTGACCACCTTCCGCGTCGCGCTTCACGGCGGGAGCGGTCGGGCTTTTTTCCGCGAGGAAGGACACCGACTTGAGTGGAGATTCCAAACCGGGCAATGCAAGGAGGCCGTCTTTGGGCGCATCGAACACCATCAGATAGAGCTTGTTTCCGCGCGTGGTCACCCGGCCCCACGGCAGGACGCGGGGGAAGGGACTGGCGGTGGTGCCATACAGCGCCTCGCCATTGGTCTTGGTCCACGTGCCGACCTCCTTCATGCGCTCCAGCGAGGGCTCGGGAATTTCACCCAGTTCGTTCGGCCCCACATTGAGCAAATAATTGCCGCCCTTGCTGGCGATGTCGCAGAGCATGCGGACCATTTCCCGGGGGGCCTTCCAGGCGTGGTCGTGTTTTTTGAAGCCCCAGGTTTTGTTCATGGTCATGCAGACTTCCCAATCGCGCCCCGGAAAACCGGTGGGCGGGATGTGCTGCTCGGGGGTTTCCGTGTCGCCGTGATAGCCGCCACCCAGACGGTTGTTGATCAGGATGTCGGGATTGCATTCCAGCACCGCCTTCATGACGCGGTCGGCGCGCGGCTTGTTGATGGCGCCGCCGGGGATGTCGAACCACAGGATGTCGATTTTCCCGTAATTGGTGAGAATTTCGCGCAGTTGCGGGATGACGATGTTGTCCACATACGCGTCAGCATCCCCCTTGTGGGTCGGATCCCAACCGCCGCCGCCACCGCCCGGATGATGCCAATCGAGATTTTGGGAATAGTAGAAACCGAGTTTCATGCCGTGCTTGCGGCAGGCGGCGGCCAGTTCCTTGAGCGGATCGCGCTCGAACGGCGTGGCATCCTTGATGTTGTAGGGACTGGCCTTGGAAGGAAACATCGCGAAGCCGTCATGGTGCTTGGCGGTGATCACGAGATATTTCATGCCCGCCTCCTTGGCGGCCAGCACCCATTTTTCGGCGTCGTAGTTCTTCGGATTGAAGTCCTTGGCCAGGGTCGCGTAGTCCGCAATTTTGATTTTGGCATGGTGCATGATCCATTCGCCATAGTCGCCGCCGGCGGGTTTCCCGTTCCACATGCCGCCGGCCTGGGCGTAGAGGCCCCAGTGGATGAACATGCCGAAGCGGGCGTCGCGGAACCAGGCCATGCGGGCGTCATGCTCCGCGGCGGTCTCGCCGCGCTCGGCCAGCACGGGGCTGTTAGCCGGGGTGGCGGCTCCGGCAGGAAGTGAAGAGAGCAACAGGGTGGCCGCCAGCAGGCGGCGGGACAGGCGGGTGGTCATGGGGCTTGGGGTTCCGGGTGATGGGATGATGAGAGTCGCCGGGTGGATACGGGCGGGGAAAGGGGCTTTATTCATTTCCCGGCGATTTTTGGAAATTGAAATCCAGAAACCTCTTTGGCGCTTGGCGTTCCGGGAAGGATTGGGTTTCGGCCGGGTTTCGGCTTGGCGTGACCTTTTCCTGTGGCAGGATTCATTTCATGGATGACGACGATTCGACACGCCTCGGGAAGCAGCTCGTTTTCAAACAAACCGGCAAACCCGCCGACGTTCTCCTCATGGAGACGGACACCCTGATTCCGCAGGCTCCCGATGGCGGAGAAGTCCTGGTCCGCATCCTCGCCGCCCCCATCAACCCCGCCGACCTCAACCTCATCGAGGGCACCTACGGCGTGAAATCCCAACTGCCGGCCACGCCCGGCATCGAGGGTTGCGGCGTCGTGGAAATCAGCGGATCCGCCGATTTCGAGGAGGGCGACCGCGTGATTTTTCTGCGCCGTTCATCCACCTGGGCATCCCACACCATCGTCCCCGGCGGGACGCTCTACAAATTGCCGCCCGGCATCGCTCCGCACCAGGCCGCCATGCTCAAGGTAAATCCGGCGACCGCCTGGCGCTTGCTGCATGGCTTTGAAAATCTGAAACCCGGCGAATGGATCGTCCAAAATGTCGGGAACTCCGGCGTCGGCCGCTGTGTGATCCAGCTCGCGCGCGACCTCGGCATCCGCACGATTTCGTTTGTCAGGCGGGCCGAACTGTTTGATGAACTCCGGGCGCTCGGCGCGGATCACGTTTTCCTTGATGATGAAAACGGCTTCCATGCCGCCCGGGAAATTCTCGGTGGAGCCACCGCCGCGCTCGCTTTCAACGCCGTGGGCGGCGACAGCGCGTTGCGCCTGATGAAGCTCCTGCGCGCCAACGGCAGCCACATCACTTATGGCGCGATGGGGCGCAAACCGCTAACCATCCCGAACGGCCTGCTCATTTTCCACAACATCCAATTGCGCGGCCTGTGGATCACCCGCTGGATCGAGGACTCCCCGGCGGACGAGGTGCGCGCGGTTTATGAAAACCTGGCAGCCCGCGTGGCCGCCGGAAAACTCGTGCAGCCGGTGGATTCCATCTATCCGCTGGAAGCGTTTCGGGACGCCCTCGCGCGACTTGAAGCGCCGGGGCGCGCGGGGAAGGTGCTGTTCGTGCCGTGAATGGGAG
>CAYXZE010000274.1:0-3989 GCA_964469395.1 uncultured Luteolibacter sp. | reverse complement strand
AAAATCGCCCACATCGCGGGAGATTCCAGATGCTGCCAGAGGATGCGGGCGACGACCTCGCCTGATAGATCCGCGTCGGCGGACGGGATGCCGAACATCTGCCCGGCAAAACGCCCGGTCGCGGCGGGGTCTTCGGCCCACCAGGCGCGCAAGGTGGCCATGTCGTGAGTGGATGGACTCACCACACTCATGTAAGGCGCGTTCCTGGGATCGAAAAACTCGATTTCATGAGTCTTCGGCATGCGTTGGACCTCCAGCGAGAGGATGCCGAGTTCCTTCAAGACGCCCGGCACGCAGGCGGGCACCATCCCGAGATCCTCGCCGCAGAGCAGCATGCTGCTGGCTTTCCGCATCGCGGGCAGGAGTTCATAACCACGGGCCTGCCAGAAATCCTCCTGCCGCCGGTAGAAATAATCGTTGTAAAGGTCTTCGAGGCGCGACCGCGTGTCGGGATCGAGATCGCGGTAGGAATGCGTGGCCTGCATCGCACAGCGGGGATGAAACAGCGAGCCGCCCGACCCGGGCACTTCGAAAAACAACACCTCGCTCGCGCAGTCCAGCAAGCCCTGCCGGATGAATTCCTCATGCGGATGATCCGCCAAATAATCGACGATCCGCCGCTGTGTCAGAACTTGCTCGCGGAGTTGGAAATAGCCGTCCGCACAATCGTGGAGAAATTCGGATTTCACATACTCCGCGGCGTCCCCGAAGCGTTCCACCAACGCGTCCCAGCGGATGTAGGGACGGCAGTAGCGGTTGTAATCGAACGGAATCCCCCGCTCGCGGAATTCATCGAGCCGAATCGGCAACGCGGGATCGAAGTGGCCCATGATGCCCTCCACATGCTCGGACGGCACCTGCCAGATGCGGAAAAACCCGAGCACGTGATCGATCCGATAAGCGTCGAAATAATGGCTCAAATGCGCGAACCGCGACCGCCACCACGCGTAATCGTCCCGCTTCATGACCTCCCAGTTGTAGGTGGGAAATCCCCAGTTCTGGCCTTTCACGGCGAAGGCATCGGGCGGCGCGCCGGCCTGCGCGTCCATCTTGAACAAGTGCGGCGCGAACCACGCGTCCACCGATTGGCGGTCGATGCCGATTGGCAGATCCCCCTTCAACGCCAGCCCCTGCGCGTGCAAATGCCCAACCGCAGCGGCGAGCTGCCGGTCGAGCTCGCACTGCAGCCAGACGTGATAGGCGACCTCCGGCCACTCGGGATGCTCCATGCATGTTAGAGCATCGGCCTTCTCCCGGTCGAACACCGCCCATTCCTCCCATTTCGAGAAATCCGCCGTGCCGTAGTGATCGCGCTTCACGCAGAAAACCGCGTATGGCACCACCCACCCGGCGTGGGTTTTCAAAAACTCCCGGAACACGTCATCCGCCAGAATCGCGTGGCGGTGTTTGGCGAAAATCTGGCGGGTGAGCTTGATTTTCAACCGCATCACCGCCTCGTAGTCCACTTTATCTAATAAATTCAGCGCGTCGCGGGCAGCGGCCAGCTCCTGCTTGAAACCGGCGGGCATCGCGTATTTCAAATCCCCGATCCGCAGATAGATCGGATGCAGCGCGAAAACGCTGATCGCCGAATACGGATAGGAATCCGTCCAGTCGTGCGCCGAGGTGGTGTCATTGATCGGTAAAATCTGAATCAATTTCAAACCCACGCCCTTCGCCCAGTCCGCCAGTTCCTTGAGATCCGCAAACTCGCCGATGCCGAGGCTCTCCTTCCCGCGCAGCGAAAAAACCGGCACCGCCACCCCCGCCCCGCGATAAAGCCCGCCTGTGTCGCGGCGATAACATTCATCCTGAACCCTCGTCCACTGCCGCCCGGCCAGATCGCGCGGCGGGAGCGTCCGGTTTTCACCCGGCTCCAGACTCACCACGCATTTCATGCGCTGATTGAACAGTCCGTATTTATACTCGATGTGCCGATCCGTCGGCAGATAGAGATCCCCCCGCCAGACATTGGGCGACGTTTCCTGCAGAGGAATCGCGGAAAACCAGCCCCAGCTCCCGATTTCCTCCGCGCCGCCGATCAGGCACGGCACCAGACCGTCCGGCACAGCGGCCATCCGGAGCCGGAAAGAATGGTTGGCGTTTTCCGGAACCGCGATCTCCCCGAACGTCTTCCGGGCCGGCGACACCGCCTGAAACGCGTTCGTCTCGAACGCATGGTCCACCGTCCCCGCCGAGCACCAGCAATCGAGCAGCAGCATGGCGTCCTGTTTGGAAAGGTCCACCTCGGCGACGCGCGGGCCGTGCCACTCGTCCAGCTCCACGCCGTTGGTCTGCCGGAGCTGATAGGTGTATTCCAGCCGGAAACAACCGGTCCCCCGGATGTCCACGCTGACCTCCCACTGCCGGTCATTCATCCAGCGCAGCGGCGTCACGTGATCGATTCGCACATCCCCCAGCACGGTCGAGTATTTCAACCACAGCGACTGACCGGTAACAGTGTGATAGTCCAGATGGAATGTAAGATTCATAAAAGTGATAGAAGCGTTAATCCATAAGGAGGGTCGAACTCCGGTCGACCTGCCGATGGAAAGCAAAAATGGAGCGCGCAGCCCTTCTCTTTCCCATCCCATCGGCATGGCGGGTCGAAGTCCCGCCCGCCCTAACTGCTGGACGCTTTCTGCAGCATTCGCAGTTTTTCCAGTGCCGCGCCGCTGGCGATCATCTCGCGGGAGATTTCAATACCGTCGCCCATGTTGTCCGCCAGTCCGGCGCAGGCGATTGCGGCACCGGAATTCATGAGCACCATGTCGCGCTTCGGGCCGGTTTCGCGGCCTGCCAGAATCGCTTCGAGGATCGCCGCGTTCACCTTGGCATCCCCGCCCTGGAGTTCCTCCACCTCGGCGTGCCGGAGACCGAAATCCCGCGGGCGGACCTCCTCGTCCTCCTGATCCTGAAACGCCCCGGCTTTACAAATGCGCGTGGAACCCATCAGGCTTACCTCGTCCACTGAACGCCCGTCCCCCGTGGTGCCGTGAACGACCCACGCGCTCTCGCGACCGAGCCGCTGCAGGATTTCCGAAAATACCGGACACAAATCGCGATTGAAAACTCCGACGAGCTGACACTCCGGCCGGACGGGATTGAGCAACGGGCCGATCAGGTTGAAAATGGTTCTCACCCCCCGCGCCGCCAGCGCTTTCCGCACCGCCACCACCGACTTGAACGCCGGATGATAGATCGGCGCGAACATGAACCCGACACCAGCCTGCCCGATGCACTCGCGGAACTCGTCCGGCGAAAAATCAATACGCACGCCCAGCGCCTCAAGCACGTCCGCGCCGCCGCTTTTCGAGGTGATACCGCGGTTCCCGTGCTTCACCACCACCGCGCCCGCCGCCGCGGCGATGAACATGGCGGTGGTGGAGACATTGAAAAGATCGAGCTGATCGCCACCGGTGCCGCAGACATCCAGCGTCGGGCCTTCCAGCTCCAGCAGGCCGAGACGGGGATCGCCCGCCTGTTCGAGAAACGCCTCCACGAACCCGGCGATTTCCCGCGGAGTCTCTCCTTTCACCGCCAGCGCTTCCAGCAGACGCTCCTTTTTCTCATCCGGCGCGGCGGGATCCAGCAACAGCCCGGCCGCCACCTCCACTTCGCGCGAAGTCAGCTCCTGCTTTTCCTCCAGATGATGAATCAAGGCGTCCATGACCGGAGCCTAAATCCGCAGGCCATGCGATGGCCAGAACGAACTCTCTCCCCGGCAGAACGAGGTGGCAGTGGTGAGTCCGCTGGATGTGGGGGGCGGCAGATCAAAAATTTACAATCCACAATCATCAATCGTCAATGAATCCCTCCAAAGAAACCGACAAAATCATTTTGAAGCCCACCCAATGATTTTGTCCCGAATGATTCTGTCAAAAATTCTTCCTTCGCGTCCCTCAGCGACCTTGCGGTTGAATCATTGAACAGAAGGAAACAGAGGAAACAGAGAAAGAAGGCGGGGAAGAGTCGGGCGGCAGCCCTTG
>CAYXZE010000273.1:0-3993 GCA_964469395.1 uncultured Luteolibacter sp. | reverse complement strand
GGTCAGTGAAAGCGCCGGGATAAACCGGCTTGGAATAGAGAATGAAAGAGTCTTATGAAGAACAACCAGCCATTGGCTTCGGCCGCAAGCCCTGCGCCGGGAGCGGTGAGGCTCCGGGTGTGGCATGGGTTTCTTATTTTTTCAGGCGCGCGCGGATTTTTTGAATCGCCGCGGCGGCTTCGCCGGTGACGGAGGATTCCAGGGTGTCGAGCTCCTTGAGCACGCGCACATCGGCGGCGGCGATTTCCCCGATGGTCGGCGTGGCGTCGTCGGTGGTGACGAGGCGGTGGCCGTAGAGGAAATTTCCGTTCGGGAAAATTTTCGCGAAGTAGTCCAGCTCGCCCGCGGCGTGGGAGGTGGAGGAAAGGTAGCGGCGGAAAAGATCGCGCTGTCCGGGCTGCGTGATGTCGAGGCGGGAGAGGAGGGAGGCGCGTTGTTGCGGCGCGAAATCCATCCAGCGGGCGTCGGCGGAAAGCGCGGTTTGGAGCAATGCGGGATCGCGGAGAACCATGCGGTCCAGCGAGAGGAAGGTGGCGCGGCTCGCGGCGGGATTGGATTTGGCCTCGCGGGCCAGAGTGACCATGCGGTCGAACATCGGGGTGCCGCCGATTTCTACCGCGATGTCGAAGGCTTCGAGAAATCCGGCGGACGGTTGGTCGAGCCACGGGGTTTTCAAAAGGTCGAGAAAACGGGCGGACAGCTCGTCGCGGAGATCGCCATTCAGGTCGTTCCAGGCGAGGTTTCGCAGGGCGAGGGCGTATTCGTCCGGCGATGTCGGCTTGGCCATGATTTCGCGGGCGACTTGGAGCGCGGCCAGGGGATCGAGGGATGGCAGCAGATCGAGCAGGGCGATCCGCAGGGTGGGGACGGCATCCATCATCCCGTCCGGGCCGACGGTGAAGGGCAGGCCGAGCGGGGTGTCCGCGCCGGATTTCAAGAATCCGATGATGGCGGCGGCAGCGGCTTCTTCCTCCGGGGCTTTGCGAATTCCCTCCCGCAAGGCCCGCAGAAGGGTCCAGGCCTGCCCGGTATCGGCGGGGGAAGTGGCGGGGGAATTGGCGCGAAACGCCTCCAGCGAACTGTGGATCCATGCGGAAACCCGCGCATCGGGCGTGGCGCTCAGGCCGGGCGGGGGGGCTGCGGCGGCTTTGGGTGCGGCGGATGTCGTCCGTTCGTTGCCCGGTTGGCGGGTTGCCGGCTCGGGTTCGGGACGTTGGCGCTGTTTTGAAAACACGATGACGCCGATCACCGCCAGCAGGAATCCCGATAGGAGCAGGAGGCGCGCGGTGCGGGGATTTGGCATGGGGGATTTGTTCACTGGCCGGGTGCCGTGACCGTCACGCTGAAGCGGTTGAACGTCGCGCGTGTTCCGGCCACCGCATCGCGCATTTTCAATTTCCAGGTTCCGTTAGGCGCGTAGCCGCGGAAGCGGGCGGTGTAGTTGGCCTTGGTGAGGGTGATGTTGTCGGCGGTTCTGGAGGATTGTTTGTTCACCCAGCGGATGCGGCCGGTGGGGGAGCGGAGATAGATGTCCAGATCTCCCCGGCGCCGGGTGCTGACGGAGAGGCTGAACTTGAGACCGGTGATGGTTTCGGAAAATCCGGAGACCTTGGCGGCCCGCGTCACATAGGAGCCGCCCGCGTCCGGGAGGCGCTTGGCATTGGTGTTGTGGAAGGTGCGGGTGATGTTTTTCTGCCCGAGGGCGGCGGACGCCATGCCGTGGGAGGATTTGTTCAAGGCATAAACTCCGGCGGTGCGGTAAGACCCCGCCACGAGGATGCCTCCCAGATAATAGTTGTCGTTATCCCACGCGAAGACCGGGCCTCCGCTGTTTCCCGATCCCGTGGAAACGTTGTTGAACGAGTGATAGGCTCCCCGGATTTGCGCCGCCGCCTGGGTGAACCAACCGGTGTTGTGCTGATAGTGGTAACCGGGCGCTCCCGTGTATTCGATCCAGGACGGGTAGCCGACGATCCGTTTGGACCGGTTCGACCGCAGGGCCGCCCCGCCGTCCTTCCACCAACCCACCGCCGGGCCGAAGGGGCTCGTGCCGTAAAATACGGTGAAATCGTAGGCGAAGGCACGCGCGGAGTTCCCGCCGTAAGCTTCGATATTGTCCGAGTAGGCGGTGAAATAGCGGAATCCGCGGGGGGACGCTCCTTCGGCTGGTTCGGGGGAGTAGCCGTTGTTATAGGCCCGGTAGAAGGTGTAGTCCGTGGCCCACACGCCGTTTTCATAGAGCAGGTGGCCGCAGGAATAGATCAGCTTCGGATCGCGGGCGATCACTCCGCTGCCGCGATACCAATCTCCGGCCACGTAGCTTTCGAGATAGCCTGTGGATTCCTCGATCAAGGTTGCGCGTTTCGAGTAAGTCACCTGCGCCGCCGCCGGCCATGCCGCGGCGATCATCAGGCCGGCCAGGGCACTGAGTTTGTAGGGATGCCTGATCAAAATCCGGGTGCGGTTGGTGATTGGGAAAGGCGGACAATTTCGTTTTGCGGGCGGAGAAGTCAAGGGAGCGGATTTCACGCCAGCGCCAGCAGCGACTCGTCCCAATCCTTCCAAACCGGATCGAGATTTTTTCCGCGCAGCATCGCGGCGACTTCGGCGGGGCTGCGGGTGTCGTGAATCTGGAATTGCTCGGTCGCTTTCTCGCAGCCGGATTTTTCAGGAAGCTCCACGCGGCGGCCCTTGACGGTCAGGTGGAGGTCGTCGCTGCCGGCCCCGGTGTAGCCGCCCGGCTCGGTCCTGGCCCCGGCGGACATGTGGGTCACGCCGAGGGTGGCGATGGCATCCCGCAGTGGCGCGGGCTCGCGGGTGGAGACGACGATGCCGACTTGCGGGAACAACAACCGGAAAATCGCGATCAGCCGGACGAACGCCTTGTCCGGCAGGTAAAGCCCGGGGTCCGGCTGGTATTCGTAATTTCCCGCGTAGGGCCGCATCCGCGGGAAGGCGACGGTGAACTGCGCTTTCCAGCAATGTTTGTAGAGGTGCTCCAAGTGGGCGCAGAGCGCGAGCGCCTCGAATTTCCAGTTCGCCAGGCCGAACAGGGCGCCGATCCCGATCCGCCGGAAGCCCCCGGCGTAAGCGCGCTCCGGGCAGTCGAGCCGCCAGTCGAAGTTTTTTTTCGGGCCGGCGGTGTGGAGCCGGGTGTATGTCTCGCGGTGGTAGGTTTCCTGATAGACGACCAGTCCTTCCGCGCCGTGGCCGACGATTTCCCCATACTGGTCGTCCTCCATCGGCCCGACTTCGAGGGCGAGGGTGGGGATGAACGGTTTGAGCGCGTCGAGGCAGTCCTGCAGGTAGCCGTCCGAGACAAATTTGGGATGCTCGCCGGCGACGAGCAGCACGTTCCGAAAGCCCAGCCCGTGCAAATGCCGCGCCTCGGTCACCACTTGATCGACCGTCAGCGTGGTGCGGAAAATCCCGGCATCGCGCGAGAAACCGCAGTATTTGCAATTGTTCACGCACTCGTTGGAGACGTAAAGCGGTGCGAACAGGCGCATGGTCTTGCCGAAATGGCGGCGCGTCGTTTGCTGGCTTTGCCGGGCCAGCGCCTCCAGCGGACCGCCGGTTTCCTCGGAAACCAACTGCAGGAAGCGCCTCATCAACGGGGTGGGGCGCTTTAAAAGATCGGGAAAAACATCGGCGAAAGCCATGGCGGGCGGAATGTGCGGCTTCCCGGGGCGCTCGTCAAAGGTGGTTTGCGGGCTTTCGATTTTCTTCGTTGCTTGAGGACAGGCGGGCGGGGTGCGGTGGTGTCCGATTCGTCCGGCCATGGGGGGCCGATGGAAAGCGCTTGTTCGGTTCATTGGCTTTTCATGGGCTGTGCGGACAGGAGTGTCCGCACTCCTTAATTGGTGGTGCCGCATCAAGGAGGGGCGATATCCGATCGCCCCGTCCATGGGGTGCCGATGGAAAGCGCTTTGCTCGGTTCATTGGCTTTTTCATGGGCTGTGCGGACAGGAATGTCCGCACCCCTTAAGTTGG
>CAYXZE010000272.1:0-4009 GCA_964469395.1 uncultured Luteolibacter sp. | reverse complement strand
CGGAATCACAGTGGCGATTACCGCGCCGGAATTTCACCGGCTTCCCCATCAATTGACTGCCCCTGCAAAGGGCTTCCCGAAGAGAGTCGGCTTTCACCGACAGGCGGTAGGTAGCGGACAACTCCACCGGCATGCAAGCGGAACGAGGAATTTGTTGACGGATTTGTTGGCGCTTGACGCCGGGGCCACGGGGGACTTCCTTCCCGCCATGTTCCGCGAGGTCCTCAAGTCCAAACTCCACCGCGCCATGATCACCGGCTCGGATGTTGATTACGAAGGCAGTATTGAAATCCCGACGGATCTGATGGCCGCCGCCGATCTGTGGGCGGGAGAAAAGGTGCTCGTGGCCTCCATCACCACCGGCAACCGCCTGGAAACCTACGTGCTGGCGGGCAAGCCCGGCACCGGACACATCATGATCAATGGCGGCGCGGCCCACTTGATCAAGGCGGGCGAGCGGGTGGCCATCATGGCCTTCGCCCTTTCCGACAAGCCGGTGGCCTCGACGAATCTACTGCTGGACGAGAAAAACAACGTCGTCCGGCGCAGCCAGTAATCCAGGGTAATGACATTGACCGGCCTCCGGGGACGTGTCAGATTTCCGGGACCTATGAAGTGCTTACCGGCGTTCTGTTCCCTTTCGATTCTTAGTCTCGCTGCCTGTGATACCATGAACGGTCCCATCACCGGCGGTGATTTCGATCCCCTGCGGCCACCTGGCGACAACACGGCCAGCGCGGGCACCGGCTCCGGCGCCCCCGTTTTCAAGGCGGGGCAGTTTGTAAGGGCGGTAATGGACAACACCGCCTTGTTCAAGGTCCGCCCGAAAGGCGATGCGGATGCGGACAAGCTCCTCCCGCGCGGCACTTCGATGAAGGTGATTTCCACCAGTGGCAGCTATGTGAAGGTGGAACTCGACAGCGGGGAAATCGGCTTCATCCCCTCGGTGATGCTGGAAGACCCGAATGCCTTGCCGCCTGCCAACCCCAACGAATTTCAAGTTTACCCGCCGCTGCCCCACGGCGGAATCGGCGAGCCGCTTCCGATCATCGACCCCACGGGCCTGCCGCCGGAGGGAGCGATTCCGACAGTGATTGATCCGGACGCTCCCGCCAATGATGCGGTGCCACCAATCACACCCACCACCGACACCTTCCCCGCCCCAAAGCCCGAGTCCCTCCCGCTCCCGCCCAACGGCGAGGAGTGATTTCAGACGGAGCGGCGTTCACGATCGAAAAGCAGCGGGCGGAGTCTTGTTTCTTGAATCCAGCCCCCGCGCTGATTGAATCACCGCCGTGAAGCCCTTTTCCAGTCTGCTTGCGGTGTTCTTGCTCGGTGCCTGTGCGGGGCCTCCGGAAGCATTGGTGGTGAAACAATTCCAACTCCGCGACCAGACCCGCGCCACCGCCAGCGAGCCGATGGCAAAAATGGAAAAAGAACGGCGCCTGCACGGTGCCGTCAGCATGGCGGAACGCCGCGACAGACTGGGGCAATACTACACCCTGCTGTGGAGCGATCCCGCCGGGACCGGCCAGGGTGAAGTGGAGCTGATTTTCCAATACCAGCAAGGTGCCTCCGCCAGCCGGGTGAAACGAATGACCCGAACCTTCCCGGCCGCCGAACCGAATGGCACCGTGGAGTTCGCGGTGATCGGTGACGACTACTTCAAAGGAGGAAAGGTCCTGGCGTGGAAGGCCACGCTGCAACGGGGAAAACGAGTGATCGCCACCCGCCAATCCTACCTGTGGCAGTAAAGGCATGAATTTTCGGATGGATGATTGACCTGCCGCCGCTCTGATTTTATAGTCCCCAGCCTTACGCCGTTCAAGCGACGGCCTTTTTCAGTGACTACGGAATGCCCAATTTTAGTCGGAATCTTCGATGGATTCAGTTGGATCCGCTGTGAGGGGAAAGGCTCGTTCATGAACAGCCCCGCCATGAAAGCCTTCGGCGACGAACGGATCGCCGCCGGCGAGCGATGCCTGGTGGTGGATTTGAGTGCCTGCACCAGCATGGATTCCACCTTCATGGGAACCCTCGCGGGAATGGCCGCCCGGCTTTCCGGTCAGGACGGCGTTCTCCAGATCGCGGGTACCGACGCCCGCAACCGGCGCTCGCTGGAAGACCTCGGCTTGGATTTCCTGATGCAAATCGACCCTCCGGAAGCGCCCTGGCACAACGATCTCGCCACGATCCGCGAAGCATTGGTCCCGTCACGAAAATCAAGACCCACCAACTCTCTCCAACAGACCATGCACGTGCTCGAAGCGCATCAGACCCTCGCCGGGACAAGTGACAAAAACGCGCAAACCTTCTCGAATGTCGTAACGATACTGGGTGATGAACTGGCGGAAAAACAGAAACTCGCGGAATCACAGAAACCGAGGTAACAACCTCCCCGGGATGCATCCGACCTACTGACTTCCGCGAGATGCACAGCCATACCATCATTTCACTCATCGTCGGCTTCCTGGTGGCCACGATCCTGCTGAGAGCCCTCCAGAACCAACGGCGGAGAATCAAAAAACTCCGGCTGAAATTCAACGAACTCGAAGGGGAGGAACAACGAATGTTCACGTTCCTCCACGACCTCGGCCTCGCGATCGAGAACGAGCCCTCCCCCTCCGTGCTCTCGCGGATCATCGTGGACGGCATCGACAAGGTCGTCACCGCCCGCGGCGGCGCGATCTATTTCCTGAATGCCGAAAACGATTTCCTCACCCCCTCCTACATCTCCGAAGAATGCCCGCCGCTGATCGGAATCCCCGTGGAAATCCGCAAAAAAGCCGAACGCGATCCGCGCGCGCTGGAAAGCCACGTGCGCTTGTCCCGCGTCGCCACGGGAGATGGGATTCTCGGCCACTGCCTCACCGTCGGCCAGCCGATCCATGTGCGGGACGTGAAAAACCACCCCGCGTTTCGTGACGCCTTCATCCGCTACACCGACGACGTGTCGGCGCTGCTCGCACCATTGCGCCATGCGAACAAGGATTTGGGCGTGCTGATCGTCGCCCGCCGTCACGAAGATGGAGCGTTCACCGCCAATGACTTCGCCGTATTCCGAACGACCGCGGAACAGTCGTCGTTCGCCATTGGCAACGCGCGCATCCATCGCGAGGCGAATGAAAAACGGTCGATGGAAACCGAATTGAAAAACGCCCGCGAAGTGCAGCGGGTTTTGCTGCCACAGCAAAACCCCGTCGTCCCGGGCTTCCGGATCAGCGGCACCAATCTTCCCGCACGGATCATCAGTGGAGATTACTACGATTACATCGATCTGGAGAGCCAGCAATTCGGCATCGTGATCGCGGATGTTTCCGGCAAAGGCGTTTCCGCCGGACTGTTGATGGCCATGTGTCGCAGTGCCTTGCGCTCCGTCGCCCCCGGCGAGAAATCCCCGTCCAAAGCCCTCGCCGCAGTCAACCGCCAGCTTTTCCCGGACATTCGCGAGGACATGTTCATCAGCATGACCTACAGCATCCTCGACATGGAGAGCGGCAGGCTCACGCTTTCCCGCGCCGGACATGATCCGGCGCTCTTTTTCCAGCGCGGCACCGGCAAGGTCGAGCTGCTCCGCTCCCCCGGCCTCGCCCTCGGCATCGATGGCGGCTCCGTCTTCGAGCGCGTGACACGGGATCAGGAAATCGAACTCAAATCCGGCGATTGCGTGCTGTTCTATACCGATGGCGTGAAGGAAGCCGTGAATGAAACGGACGAGGAATTCGGCATGGAGCGCATGCGCGAGATCTTCCGCACCGCCGCACCGTTAGGTGCCGAAGCCGTGCTGGTCCGGATGCAGGAAGAGCTCAAAATGTTCACCGGAGAAGGCCCGCAAATGGACGACATCACGCTCGTCGCGATCGAAAAACGCTGATTCTTCGTTAGATGCCGCCTGAAAATAAGGAGGGTCGATCTACGGTCGACCTGTCGATGGATAGCGAAAGATTAGAAAATGGCATTTCTCCAAAATGATTCTGCTATCAATCATTCTGCCATCACTCTTCCTCGT